>NZ_JBFPJH010000259.1:0-4751 GCF_040838255.1 Bacillus sp. C30
GTATACATTTGTATATCAAAAAATTCATAAATAAAAATCAGAAATGGTATTGTAATTTGAAATAACATCCTGTATACTTCTAATTAGTTAATAACGATTATCACTATCAACTGAACATTACTCTTCGTTATGTTGGTCATACCCCTTTTTGACGACGTAAGTCAGAGACGAATGTTGAAATATCTTGTGTCCTATTCTATAGAATTATGGTAATCTCCAACCTCAACTTATATGCGTAAGCATGCAAAAAAAGGATCCTATCCGTGAAGGGATCCTTTTTTGCATGTTGTCGCAATTAATGTATATAGACCGGGTATACGCTCTTCAATTCCCTCTGGTGCAGTAGAAGGGAAAACCCACTTTTGATGAGATCCGTGTTCTTCAATCAATTTTTCAACCTTGAAATTTGTTTCTGCCATTGATGTAATTATTTCTCCTAGTGTCCAGCGCCTAATTTTTGTTCTCGGTAAAGCGTATTTCTGTGATCCCGTAAGGAGAGTACTATAAGCTACGTCATTTTCAATAAGTTCCTCGTCGAAGTAATTTCCATTTGCTCGAAATGATGGATGATCTACTCCTAATAATTTTGTATAAACGGGATGATAGTCACGTAGTATAAAGGTCCCATCTTGTTTTAGTAAGTGAGAGATTATATGAAAGAGTGGCTTTAAGTCTAAAAAGTAATGGAGCACGCCAAGTTCCAGTAACACGATATCAAATGATTGGGATAGATTTAAATCTAGTACATCGAAAATGATATATTGAATAGAGACACCAGCAGCTTCGGCTAGTTCGGTTGCATATTTTTCATTACTTGCTGAAATGTCTACAACTGTTACATCGGCTCCTAAAAGAGCAAGAGCAACTGCTTTATTTCCTTTTGATCCGAGTAAATTAATAATACGCTTTCCTTTTGGAGATTGTATGTAAGGTAAATAATGTGCTACTTCGCGCTTGGGCTCTTCCATAATCTTTTTCGCATAATCCGTTGGCGTTCCGTGACGATTCGTCCAAGCTTCATAAGCAGCTGCATTCCAGCTTTTTTCATTAATAGTACTTAGTTGTTTTTGATTCAATTTTATCACTCCTTTTGTGAACGTATAGTTATTCGGTGAATGAGTAGAATTTCCTGTTTTTTTGAATAAATGTTTGATTTTTCTGGTATTAAGTCGTAAAATACGTTTTATACATAAAAGCGTTGAAAAGGAAAAGTAGAATGGAACCATTCTTTCCAGAGAGCTTCGGTAGCTGAGAAGAAGCAAGAATATTCATTTGAACAATGGCCTTTGAGCTTCGTCCTGAACTTATCAAATGATAATAGTAGGCGGCGACGAGAGTTGGTACTCGTTATCAAAACCACAGTATAAGAGCATATAGCTCCGTACTTGTTAAGGTTAGTTATGCGAATGACTGACGAAATAAGGTGGTACCGCGACTGTTTATACAGCCCCGCCCTTATCTTTTTTAAGATAAGGGCGGGGCTTTTTATATTTTAAAGGAGGAATATAAGATGAGTATTTTTATTGGAGGCGCTTGGCCGTATGCAAATGGTTCGTTACACCTTGGACACATTGCTAGTTTGTTACCAGGAGATATTTTAGCACGTTATTACAGGGCAAAAGGTGAGCATGTGTTGTATGTTTCAGGAAGTGATTGTAATGGAACACCGATTGCAATTAGAGCAAAGCAAGAAGGTGTGACGGTGAAAGAAATTGCTGATAAGTATCACGAAGAGTTTGAGCGATGTTTTCGTAGCCTTGGTTTTACTTATGATTGCTATACACGTACAGATAGCGAGCATCATCATGAAACTGTTCAAAAAGTCTTTTTGCGACTATTAGAAGAAGGTTATATTTATAAAAAAGTAGTTGAACAAGCTTATTGTGAAACGTGTACGCAATTTTTACCGGATCGATATGTAGAAGGTATTTGTCCGCATTGTCATGAAGCCGCAAGGGGCGATCAATGCGATGCTTGTTCCGCTATTTTAGATCCACTCGATTTGTTAGAAAAGAAATGTAAGTTATGTGGTAGTACGCCATCAGTACAGGAAACAGAGCATTTCTATTTTGCATTGCATAAATTTCAGCAGCAAATTAAAGAGGTCGTAGAAATTGCAAAGCAGAAAGGAACATGGCGCGACAATGCAATTCAATTAACAGAGAGATATTTAAAGGAAGGATTACAAGATAGGGCAGTGTCACGTGATTTACCAATTGGGGTACCAGTTCCAGTGGCAGGATATGAAGATAAGAAAATTTACGTATGGATTGAAGCAGTGACAGGATATTATTCGGCGAGTAAACGCTGGACTGAAGAAACAGGGAAAGATGATCAAGAGTTTTGGGATAAAGAAGCGAAAACATATTATGTGCACGGAAAGGATAATATTCCGTTTCATTCAATCATTTGGCCAGCGGTATTACTTGGAATAGGAGAAGAAGCAATCCCGCGTCATATCGTTTCGAATGAATATTTAACAGTTGAAAAAAGAAAATTATCTACAAGTAAAAACTGGGCAGTATGGGTGCCTGACATATTAGAACGCTATAATCCAGATTCTATTCGTTACTTTTTAACAGTTAACGCACCAGAAAATCGTGATACTGATTTTTCATGGCGTGAATTCATTTACAGTCATAATAGTGAATTGTTAGGTGCATACGGGAACTTTGTGAACCGGACATTAAAGTTTATTGAAAAATATTATGGTGGTACTGTACCGAAGGGAAGTATTGATGTAGAGCTGAAAGATAAAGTAGAAGGATTATATAAAAGTGTAGGAGAGGCGATTGAACAAACTAAATTTAAGGTGGCACTAGAAACAATATTTGATGCAGTACGCTTTGCAAATAAATACTTTGATGAAAAGCAGCCTTGGAAACAAAGAGAAGACGACCCAGTTTCATGTGAGGAAACAATTTATAATTGTGTTTACCTAATAGCAAACTTTGCACAACTGCTTGAACCGTTTTTACCGTTTTCAAGTGAAAGAGTTAGAAATACATTATCGAGTGTTAAAGTAAATTGGAAACCTCAAAATACGTTGCCAAACCGAATTGATAATGTACAGCCATTATTTGAGCGAATCGATGTAAAACAAATTGAACATGAGGTAGAGAAGTTATATGGAGCGGTAAAGTGAAATATAAGGAAAAGACCTTTCAAATAAATGAAAGGTCTTTTGTTATGCTGTATAACCCTCTTTCGTATCTTTCAAAAAGAAAAGCACAGCAAGGATTACGAGAATAATAGCCGCAATATCATATGTTATTTTGAAGGTAGTAATAAAGTTTAACATATCGTAACTTTATTCACATTTATATACAAGTTGATGTTGTCACGCACTATGAACACGATTATGTTTTTTTTCTTTCCTAGCAGTAAGTAGTTGTGGTGTGAAAATACCGAGTAATATAACCACAATCCCAATCCACTGCATTGGCGATACAACTTCATGAACAAGTGTAATAGAAGCGATAATTGCTGTTGGTAATTCAGCTGCACCTAATATTGTACCAAGTCCCGTTCCGACTTTTGGTACCCCAATTGAAAAACAAATGACAGGTATAATAACCCCGAACAGTCCAAGGAAGAAAGCATATTTCCATAGGCCTGCTTGTAAAGCGCCGTCCGTTAAAAAGGTAGGCGGGAAAAATAAGCATACAATAAGAGTAGCACTCGTTGTCATAAGAAAGCTTTTCGTATAAGGCGGAACATCTGTAGCAACGCGCCCGCTTACAAATACATAGAATGAGAAAGAGACGGCAGCTAATAGTCCGAAAATAATACCTTTCGTAGAAAAGTTTTGTCCAAGACCTTCAAATACTCCACCAGCAAACAATGTACCAGTAAATAAAATAATAATAGATATAAATTTCTCACGGCTTGGGAATGTTCGGTTGGCAATCGCTTCGATGACTACACCAATCCAAGTGAACTGAAAGAGTAAAACGACAGCGATAGAGGCTGGCAGTTCTTCTACAGAAATAGCATAGAAAATACCTGTCATACTCATTGTTGTGCCGACTGTTAGTAACGAAAAGAATTGTTTTTTTGATACTTTATGACGTGAAAAGAAAAGAACGAGTAAAAGTAGTCCAATCCATCCGAAGACATATTGTCCTCCTAGTAGTTGGTGTGATGAAAATCCGTCGATGAATCCGAGTTTAAAAATAGTTGAAAGTACGCCGTAGCTACAAGCACCGAGTAAAACGAGTAGTGAATACTTAAACTTCTCCATAAAAATCCTCCTTTTAAATAATAAAAAACGCCCGCTATCCAAATAAGGATAACGGGCGAACGAAACAGAGTAAGATACTCTACAAAATTCCGCCATTCATACGAAGTATGAATTTGGGGTATGAAATTAGAGTAGGTTTTACATTGCTTTTGGGAATACAATGGAGCATTTTACACCTTGAGGTGTGTTTTGTATTCCATAAGGAAACTGATGTTTATCTAATATTTGTTTTACAATATATAACCCAAGACCACTACCTTGTACTAAGCCATGTTTGTCAGGATTTGCGCGATAGAATGGTTCAAATAAATGGGCAAGTTTATCTTCATCAATTTGAGAACCTGTATTTAATACTTCTAATGCGTAACCGTTTGGCTTTTCATAAAGTTTTATATATACATGCTGATGGTCAATTGTATAATGAATTGCATTTGAGATAATGTTAAAAATAGCAGTTTGCATAAATTTAGGATCAGCTAAAATTTGTACATCTTGTTTAATGTTAGAT
>NZ_JBFPJH010000260.1:0-4709 GCF_040838255.1 Bacillus sp. C30
TTTTTCAAAGAAAAAGCCGACAAACAAATTCCATGGGCTTTCGGGGGGCTGGGAATTTTTAAAAAGAAAAAAAAATAAAAAAAAAATCTTTGTATCCTTTTTCTTTTATTTCCAAAAAACCGGGGTAAATTACCCCGTTTTTTTACAACCACAACCGCCTCCGGTACCACAACCACCGCCACCGCCACAGCCACCCGCATCAAAAAACGGATTTCCTGTTGGAACTTTAACGGAAGAAGACACCTCAGAACCAATTGCTACACTAACTTCATCTAATAACTTCTGTAAAGCTGTTTCTGCTCTTTTAAAGGTTGCAACCTTATCATGCATATCTACAGAACGCTTTAATTCCCTCATTTTCGTCGAAACGAAAGTATAATCAGGATGATATTTACCAAAACGTTGCACTTCTTCGTATCGCTCTTTCATCGCTGTAAATTGCTGAATTAGCGTCTGGACTTCTATATCTTCTTGTAAATCCTTATAATACTTACGGTAATCTTCTGCTATATCTGAACAGATGATCGCTTTTGCAAGCTGCTCTGCCTTATCTAAAATCAATACGCTTTCCAGCGTCGCTACAATCATGAGAGACACCTCCGAGTATTCATCATAACACATTTGGAACAGAACTACTAATTGAAGTGTCTTACCTAAAAGAAAGATATGATTCTAATTACTTTTCATACAATCTCCTTGCACTCTTATACACTAATATGCTCCGCAATATTATATTTAAGAACATCCCATTTCCCGCTATTCTCTTTCACGTAGCTAATACATGCGTTTTTTAACGGCGTTTTAAATGTAATTTCATTTGGTGCAATTGCGTGTAAAATAGCTTTTATTGCATGTGAATGCGCAACAATGATAATACGTTTATCTCCATGTGCTGCTGCAACCTGTTGTAAAGCCGTAAAACAGCGCTCTACGATTTCTTCATCCTGCTCCATTCCTTCTACATTACCTTCTGTAATTAACTCTCTAACGGCTGCAACTGGTTTCCCAGAAGCTTCCCCAAAATTACGTTCCATAAATCGCTCATCTAATAAAATAGATGGTAATCCAATAGCCCCAGCAATTTCCTTAGCTGTTTCTTGCGCTCTAATTAACGGGCTACTTATAATTATATCCCACGATTCCGCTTGCAAGGCAGCTGCACTTTGACTCGCTTGCTTCTTCCCAACTTCATTGAGTGGAATATCTTCGCGCCCTTGAATAATCTCTTGAAAGTTCCAATCAGTTTGTCCATGTCGTACTAAACAAATTTCCGTCATGCTGCAACTCCTTTTTTAAATAATCCGATTCTATTGTAACAAAAGTTTTGCATAACGGACATAGTTTTCCCTTCCAATTACGTCGTATTTTGCTGCTTCATATACTGGAACATATCAATCATAATTGAAGCAACGGCCAATTGATTTTGAAATTTTTCCACTTTATCTGGTATCGTTTTTTTGAAATGCTGCATGGCAGCTAACTCAAAAGCTTCTTTTTCTTCTGGGTTACGCGTCAATTTCCGGTACCAGTATGGCTGTTCCCGAATATAGCGAGCTAAATCCTCATCAGCTTTTATAAACTCCATAAGCTCTGCTCTCATTCTCTTTCCCCCTAATCCTTTTGAAAGAAAAAAGGATTATTTTCAGAAGTACTTTGTTCTTGCTGCGCACGGTTTCCTTGAAATTGTTGAATAACTTGTTGCACGCTACCAATCGCACTCGTTACATTTGCTAAATGATGTTGCATTTGTTCTACGTCTAGCTTTTTAAAGAAAGAAAGCATTTGCCCCATCACATCAGCAGTTTTTTCCTCTTCTGTTCGATTTTCTTTTTCTTCTTTATTTTCTTTTACCGAAGAAAAAGCAGGTGCTCCATCAGGTCTATATGCTGTCCATATTTGATCTTCTTCACCAAGTAAGTACCATTCTTCATAAAATTGCTGCCAAGTTTTTTGACCACTTCTAACCTCATGAACCATTTTAGGGTGATGGTTTACAAACTCTTTAAACTGTTGAACCGATGGATGTAACGGCCCTTTTGTTGTTGGCATAATCCTCACCTCTTCATGTATATCTACTATATTGTAAGAAAAAAAAGGCACATGGTTCGCCTATTTTTAGACGATTCATGCACCTTTTTATCTTCCTATTTGTGGACAGTTAAAGCCCGATTGGTGAAGACTAATAATCAATGAAGGATGCCCCGACTGATTAAAGTTTCATTTTATTTTCGGATAAAGTTTTGAGTATAAAATTTATCATATACCCCAACACCTAATCCAGTAAATTGTTCATTTAATAAATTCTTTCTATGACCCTCACTATTTAACCAACCCTGTACCGCCGCAATTCCATCACTATGTTGCGCCGCTATATTCTCACCAGCAAGTTGAAAAGCCACTTGCCCACGTTGCAAGCGATCTCCTAACGTACCAAAAGTAGGTGAATCGTGTGAAAAATAATTATTATCCTTCATATCTTTACTATGGCCAAATGCAACATCTGCAGTTTGTTGATCCAATGTTAACAACGGTAATTGATGACGACTCCGAATAATATTTGTTAAATCGAGAATTTGTTGCATATTTCCATTTTCTACTTGCTTCATTTTTTCTGGCGTCAGCGGCTGTTCCGCTATTAATTCACCTGAATAAACAAGTTGATATGGTCTTTGTCGTAATAACGTTTCATCATCCATATAACGAAGACCAACAAGCTCATGTGTAAAGTGATCAAAGTATAATTGTGCCCATCCATCTTCTACAGGTACTAGCGGTTGTTCCATTACTTCCGTATCAGATAACTCAAATTGATAACTATTCTTTCCTCTTTTTAATGAAATCTCATGTGAAAGTGGATTCTTTTTATATACCTCTTCATACTTTTCATTTATATAATAGGGAGCCACCTTAACTTGCTCACCAGCAACATACGCCGTTACAACTTTACGTTCAGCAACTCCAAATTGAACATACTGAGCTAAATCTTGATTATACACCCACCATTCATATCCATAAGCAGACGGCTCTATTCGAGATGGTTCGCCCCACTTCGCTAATAAATTCTCAGAGTCCCCGCCAATCATATTTAAAACAGTGTCTGTGGATTCTTCATTTACTTGCTTCTTCTTTTTCACAATTTTATTTTCTTGCTTAGAGTGAGATGGGGTTAATATATATTGTGACACGAGTAACTTCCCGTATAAATCAACAGCTAAAATTAAAAATGTAATCATTACGATACGCAATAATTTCTTCAAACGATATACCTCCTGAACAAAGCATAAAATCGAGATATACACAAATCCTTTTATTTCCTTTTTTTGTGTGTACCGTACTCTTTTCACTATATCATATTTTCACGAAAAAAGTCTGGATTATCCCTTTTCTCGCAATACGAATTGCACTTTCTTATTATTCGTACTATTATAAAAATAATGAACTAACATTAAAATAAGGAGGTATTCTATGCAATTTACAAATACAAACTTTAATGATGCAGTCGTTGATCTAACTCTTTTAACTGAGATTATGGAAAACAATCATTTTGTACTTGCCGGACAATGGGATTACGAACGCGTTACATATGATTATAAATTTGAAATATTAAAGGATATTTATTATTTACGTGTACAAGGATTTGCTGTTGAAGGTGACATCGGCGGCAGACACGCTCAAGTAAAACTATTGCCACCCTTATTAGGAAAACATTATTATCCTCATGGCGTTGAATATGGCGATGATGAGATTTTTCCAACGAATGTACTTCAAAAAAGCGAACAACTCCTACAAAATATTGAAAAAGAGTTAAAAGAATTTCAAATTATTGAATAACAAAAAAACTAGCGCATTAACACGATGCGCTAGTTTTTATTTCGTCTGCAAATAAGGAGGTAACTCTTGCAGCTGCTCTTTATCCTTTTCACGCTCTCTACGTGCCCATTTAAAGAACACATAACCGATAATCGTACCGTACACTATTTCCTGGACAATTTTCATAATAATACCACCTGTTTGTTGGTCTTGTACTACCGGCATCCAATGTAAAAATTCTGGTCCAGTTATATTTAAAGCTGATAAAGTACCCGCCGGTACACAAAGTTCCATTGCCTTCATCCAAGCGGCCGGATCTGTATATGTTGCAAATAATGGTGCAGTCGCAAAAATTATTAACGCACAAGCTGGCGTTAATAAAATACCATTAGCAAACATGTAACCAAGCTTCTTAATATCACTTAAAGTTTGATATTCTGGCAGTGGATTTAACATCGGCCACCACATCATCATTGCTGCAAAAAACAATATAGCAAGGCAAATAGGATGCGCTATTTGACTTTGTTTTACTGCATCAAAAACAATTGGCAAATGATAAAAGGAAAACAGGCCATTAAATACAAACAATGCAATAAGCGGCTTAGCAAAAAACTTTATCACAATTTGAACGAACTTAAAAGAAGTAATATAACGATATAACCAAACAGGTATACCAAGCAGTAATAACGGAGGCACCGCAATATACATTACTGCCATCTCAAACATATGTGCACTAAATATGATATGACCAATTAAATCAATAGGTCCTCCCTTTACAAAATACAAAAGAACAATCCCGGTCGTAAAATAAAAAATTTGCTTCTTACTTACCTTCGTCGCATTTTCAAATCGCGTTCTATACGGTCCAATAATTAAAAAATAACTAATAAGAATCGAGA
>NZ_JBFPJH010000261.1:0-4683 GCF_040838255.1 Bacillus sp. C30
GTATTAAATTATGCTGAAATATTTTGAATAATTTTTTCAGTTTTTCTTATGCCAATAGTGAAAAAACATTATTGTTGTAAATTAATCTGAAAACAGCAGTCAAACATTCAAGGGGGTAATGGGGACATGAAAGGCCGCGAGTATACGTTTCGTAAGTGGCACTCATTAATGGGGGTCATTCCGGTTGGTGTCTTTTTGACGCAACATTTAATTGTAAACAACTTTGCAACAAGAGGAGCAGAGGCTTTTAACAAAGCTGCAGGCTTTATGGAGCTCCTTCCATTCCGGTATGCGCTAGAAATTTTCATCATCTTTTTACCTATACTGTACCATGCTATATATGGCTTATATATTGCATTTACAGCTAAGAACAATGCGGTATCTTACGGCTATTTCCGTAACTGGATGTTCGTCTTCCAACGAATTTCAGGTATCGTTACGCTGATCTTCATTTCTTGGCACGTCTGGGAAACTCGTATTCAAGCATTGTTAGGTAAAGAGGTAAACTATGATATGATGGCAGATATTTTAAACAACCCATTTATGTTTGGTTTCTATTTAGTTGGTGTTGTTTCAACAATTTTCCACTTTGCAAATGGACTATGGACATTCTGTATAAGCTGGGGAATTACAGTATCTCCACGTTCACAAAGAATCTCTACTTATGTAACATTAGCTATTTTCTTAGGTCTATCTTATGTAGGTGTGAGTGCATTATTAGCGTTCATCGATCCACAGCTAGCAAACCAGTAAGGAGTGGGAGAGCATGAAAGGGAAACTTATAGTAGTCGGCGGTGGCTTGGCCGGCTTAATGGCAACGATTAAAGCGGCAGAAGCAGGAGTAAATGTTGAACTATTTTCTTTAGTACCAGTAAAACGTTCACATTCTGTATGTGCCCAAGGTGGAATTAACGGTGCCGTAAATACAAAAGGTGAAGGGGATTCTCCATGGATCCACTTTGACGATACAATTTATGGTGGGGACTTCTTAGCGAACCAACCACCAGTTAAAGCGATGTGTGATGCAGCACCTGGTATTATTCATTTAATGGATCGCATGGGTGTTATGTTCAACCGTACGGAAGAAGGACTTCTGGATTTCCGTCGTTTCGGTGGAACACAACATCACCGTACAGCATTTGCTGGCGCAACAACTGGTCAACAATTACTATATGCATTAGATGAGCAAGTACGTCGTCATGAAGTAGCAGGACTTGTAACGAAATATGAAGGTTGGGATTTCTTACGAGCTGTTGTAGATGATGAAGGTGTGTGCCGAGGAATCGTCGCGCAAGACTTACAAACTATGGAGATAAAAAGTTTCCAAGCTGATGCCGTGATTATGGCAACAGGGGGCCCTGGTATCATCTTTGGAAAATCAACAAACTCTATTATTAATACAGGTACAGCAGCGTCTGCTGTATATCAACAAGGTGCATATTATGCGAACGGTGAGTTCATTCAAATTCATCCAACGGCAATTCCTGGAGACGATAAGTTACGTCTTATGAGTGAATCTGCACGTGGTGAAGGTGGACGTGTTTGGACGTATAAAGATGGTAAGCCATGGTACTTCTTAGAAGAAAAATATCCAGCTTACGGAAACCTTGTACCTCGTGATATTGCAACGCGTGAAATCTTTGATGTTTGCGTAGAGCAAAAACTAGGTATTAACGGTGAAAACATGGTGTACTTAGATCTTTCTCATAAAGATCCGAAAGAACTAGATATTAAACTTGGTGGAATTATTGAAATCTATGAGAAATTTACAGGTGATGATCCTCGTAAACTACCAATGAAAATCTTCCCAGCAGTTCACTATTCAATGGGTGGATTATGGGTTGATTATAAGCAAATGACAAGTATTCCAGGTTTATTTGCAGCAGGTGAGTGTGATTATTCTATGCACGGTGGTAACCGCCTTGGTGCGAACTCATTATTATCAGCAATTTACGGTGGTATGGTAGCAGGACCGAACGCAATTGAGTATATGAAAGGTCTTTCTAAATCATCTGATGCTGTTTCATCTACTGTATATGAGCAAAATGAATTAATTGAAACAGAGAAATTTAACAATATTTTAATGCTTGATGGTAACGAAAATGCATATGTTCTTCATAAAGAGCTTGGAGAATGGATGACAGATAACGTTACAGTAGTTCGTGAAAATAAAAAGTTACTAGAAACTGATGCGAAAATTGAAGAGTTAATGGCGCGTTACAAACGCATTAACATTAACGATACAGCAAGATGGAGTAACCAGGGTGCTTCATTTACACGCCAACTTGCAAATATGTTCGAGTTAGCACGTGTTATTACAATTGGCGCATATAACCGTAATGAAAGCCGCGGAGCGCATTACAAACCAGAATTCCCAAATCGTGATGATGCAAACTTCTTAAAAACTACGATGGCGAAATTTGAGGGAGAAGGAAAGGCACCAGCATTCCATTACGAAGAAGTGGATGTTTCATTAATTAAACCACGTAAACGTGACTATTCCTCAAAACATGATGTAGCTGCTAAGGGTGAAGAGAAGGGGGATAAACAACATGTCTGAGAAAACAATCCGCCTCATCATTACGAGACAAGATGGCCCAGATGCACAAGAGTTTGACCAAGAGTTTGAAATTCCATATCGTCCTAATATGAATATTATTTCGGCGCTTATGGAAATTCGCCGTAATCCTGTCGACTCAAAAGGGAACCAAACAACTCCGATTGCATGGGATATGAACTGCTTAGAGGAAGTATGTGGAGCATGTTCGATGGTGATTAACGGAAAACCACGTCAATCATGTACAGCCCTTATTGACCAGTTAGAGCAACCAATTCGCTTAAAGCCGATGAAGACATTCCCGATTGTACGTGATTTACAAGTTGACCGTAGCCGTATGTTTAACGCGTTAAAACGTGTTAAAGCTTGGATTCCAATCGACGGTACGTACGACCTAGGACCAGGTCCAAGAATGCCAGAGAAAAAGCGTCAATGGGCATATGAACTTTCGAAATGTATGACATGTGGTGTTTGCTTAGAGTCATGTCCGAACGTAAACAGTAAGTCTGACTTTATTGGTCCAGCACCGCTTTCACAAGCACGTTTATTTAACTCGCATCCAACTGGTGAAATGCATAAAGCAGATCGCTTACGTGCAATTATGGGTGATGGAGGACTTGCAAACTGTGGTAACTCTCAAAACTGTGTGCAATCATGTCCGAAAGGTATTCCATTAACAACTTCAATTGCAGCATTAAACCGTGATACAACAATTCAATCGTTCAAAGATTTCTTTGGTAGCGACAATAACTATTAATAAATATTGCCTCTTCATGTTGAAGAGGCAATACTTATAACTTTATATTTCTGTTTATTCTGTTTATTTTAAGGGCGAAAAGGAGAGGGAACGATGAAGAGAATTTCTTATATTGAAGACTTTGAGCAATGGGAAAGTGGTTTTTCATTTTATAATCCTGTCAAAGTTCGTTTTGGTGAAGTAGATATGTTTGGACATGTAAATAATGTCGTTGCTTTTACATATTTTGAAGAAGCGCGTATCGCATTGTTTAAAGAACTCGGATTTATGCAAGAATGGACACATGAATCATCAGAAACGATGATAGTCGTCGCAGATCTACAATGCAATTTTATTAAACAAATTTATTTTGATGAGCAGTTGAAAGTATATGTAAAGGCGGGAGCGGTTGGGAATTCCTCTTTAGATTTACACTATATGGTCAAAAATGCAGAAGGAGAAGTTTGTTTAGTTGGGCGGGGTATGATGGTCCAAGCATCGAAAAAAACTGGAAGAGGCGAACCGTGGCCTGAGGAATGGAAGGAATTGCTATTATAATAGAATAAAAGAAAAATAAGAGAGCGATTCGCTCTCTTATTTTTTGTCCTCCATCGCCTCTTCTAATGTTAGATGGTGCTTATATATGTATGTGGCGTATGGATTACCGACGTAGCGTAAGTGCCACGGTTCATATGCATACTCTGTTGTTTTTGTTTTATCCTCTAAATAACGAATGACAAATCCGAACTCATGGGCATGTTCTGCAACCCATTTTCCTTCTGCTGTCTCTCCGAAGATTGGTTCTAATTGGAATTTAGCAGATTTTGAGCTAATATCCATTGCTAGACCGGTTTGATGCTCACTTGCTCCAGGAATTGCACTTACCGAATCAGCCTCAGCTTTTCCTTGGCGTTTAATATATGTATTATGTAATGACTGTTGGCGTTTGTAAGAACGGTAACCTGAAACTGCTGTAAGTTCTAAACCTTCTTCTTTCGCTGCTTGGAACATTTTTTCAAGAGCGTCTGCAGCATCTTTGCGAAGTAATGTTTTCTCTTTATCTTTTGGACTAGTAAATGGTACGTTCGGTTTCGTCAAATCTTCTGGAATGTACCCATCTGGTAATTTACGATGTTTATTGACTAATACAAGAGCAGAATCTGGATTTGTTACAACGGAAAAATTATCATCTAGTTTCTTTGCATTATGATCAGCTTTTTGAAAAGCAGGAATCTCTTCTTTTTGGTGGTTATTATGTTTTTGATTTTCGACAGCTTTCGCTTCGTTTTGTAGTGGTGATTTAGAACCAAAGTAAACGAAAGATGTGATACCGATTACAATAGTAGCGGCAGAAATAATTATTATTTTTTTCATGATGCCCTGTAATCAC
>NZ_JBFPJH010000262.1:0-4679 GCF_040838255.1 Bacillus sp. C30
GATTATGACCTTACCCTTCATTTTCTTTATACACAGTCCCCACCATAGCACTCCACTGCAGCTCCTCTTATTCTTCCTTACAATTAAAACAAAGACACATAGTCTATTGTTAATGTGAAATACAGTTTGATCATTTTTTCTAATAACTTACTATATAACAATCCTCCTGCAACTCATTCCCCTCCCAATCATTGTATATTTGTAACAATTCAAACCCATTCGCTACAAGTAATCTTTCTAATTCTTGCGGATACGTATACCGAAGATCTATTGTTGTTTTCAGTTCCTCTACTAGCGTATCCTCCTCATAAAACCTTCTTGTTGTTATGTAGTGCTGTATTTGTTGAATTGAATCATAATTCATCTCAGTATATAAATCACATCTTCTTCCCTTTTCATCTGTAATAGTTGTCCAATATTCTTCTGTAGATGGTTGTATTAATTCTTCCTTTGACGGAAAACGTGTATCAAATATGAATATACCATTATCAGTTATTACATTATGAATCGATGCTAATCATTGATTTTGATGTGTATTAGTAAGAAAATGTTGGAATCCATGTCCTACCATAAATGCTAACGGAATTGCTTCTTCGACGCTCAATTGCAAGCAGTCTTGCTGTAACCACTTTATATTCTTTAAACTCGCAGATTTACTCTTCGCTTCAGCAAGCATTCCTTCATGTATATCTATACCAATCATTTGATACCCTTTTTCGATAAAAGGAATAGTGACTCTCCCTGTTCCACATGCAATATCTAAAATCCATTCATTTTGTATATTTAATTTTTGCGCCCATGATAGTAAAAACGGAAAATCTGAAAAACTTTTATTTTCTATATCATATCGTTTTGGATTTTCATATTCAGATAAGTTCCATTTTGTTTGCACTTACATTCCTCATTTCATTTTAATATATAATTTATAATGAATTTACAGTTTTTTCTCTATAATTAGTCATAATAATTTGGACTAATCTCCCTCCCCCATTAGTAAGCTGAAAACAAGGGGATAGAATTGGAGTGTGATGATATGGAACGTTTATGGATTCCTATAATTGTTACGTTTTTTTCGTTCGGTGGATTACTATTAGGAGGTGCTGTTGGAGTAGCAACACGCCAACTAATTGAAGAAAAGATGCATCGCTTATACGCATTATGTGGTGGGATTTTGCTTGGGCTTTTATCACTTGAAATTATTCCTGAAACATTTTCAAGCTATGAAATAATTGGGCCTATGCTCGGTATAGCTATCGGTATTTTAGTTATGAGCTTATTAGATAACTATTGTCATCATCCGATTATACATAAGAAAGATCAACAAGCATGGCAAACCTTCCTTTTTCTTTCTTTCGCTATATTCATTCATAATATGCCGAGTGGATTTGCGTTAGGAACAGCGTTTATAAATCATAATGACTCTGCCATTCCTTTCTTACTTGCGATTGTCATTCACCATATTCCAGAAGGATTAGCTTTAATTATTCCATTTCTTTTTACAAAACATAAATATATTTCATTTTTATTAACAACTTTATTACTTTCTCTCATCCTAGGGACCGGTACTGTTTTTGGCATTTTGATGGACGGGAAAGCTCTCCATTTACAAGGACTTATTATGGGAAGCGCAATTGGTTCTCTTGGCTATGTCACAATTCACGAAATGCTTTGGAAAGCAAAGAAACAGCTCTCTTTCCTTACATTTCTCATGTGGGCAACTAGTGGTTTTTTACTAATAACAGTGTTTACTTTATTCGCTGGTCATCATTAAAGCGAAAAAATTTATTATTTGTATATTTTTCCTTTTTCTCCAAAACATAATGTTATCTACCTATTATGAGGAGGAACAATTATGTTTGGGAAAACAGCCGGTGAAGCATTAGTTGATCTTTTAATTGACTGGGATGTAGAACACATATATGGTATGCCTGGAGATTCCATCAATTCTATAATTGAAGCTTTAAGAAAAAAACAAGATAAAATTAAATTTATTCAAGTTCGCCATGAAGAAGCTGGCGCGTTAGCAGCGGCAGCCTATGCAAAATTAACAGGAAAACTTGGTGTTTGTATGGCTATTGCAGGACCTGGAGCTATTCATTTATTAAATGGTTTATATGATGCGAAACTCGATCAAGCTCCCGTATTAGCAATTTCAGGACAAGTCGAAAGTGATTTACTCGGAACGGATTTTTTCCAAGAAGTAAACTTGGAAAGAATGTTTGATGACGTTGCGGTTTATAACCAACGAATTATGTCAGCTGAACAGTTACCTGCTGTAGTGAATCAAGCGATTCGAATGGCATATACGAAAAAAGGTGTCTCTGTTCTTACAATTCCAGATGATGTTCCGAAATTTGAAATAAAAAATGGTGCACGTATTACAAACTCTTCCTTTACATTACCAGAAATATTTCCGCAAGAAGAAGATTTAGCTATAGCAAAACTCGCACTTAATGAAGCGAAAAAACCTGTTATTTTAGCCGGAAAAGGAGCAAAACATGCGAGAGAATCTTTACTTGCATTTGCAGAACATATCGGTGCACCAATCGTACTTACATTACCAGCTAAAGGGATTGTTCCTGATGAACACCCTCTTTGTATCGGTGGATTAGGATTAATTGGGACGAAACCTTCTTATGAAGCAATGAAACATGCCGATACTTTAATTATGGTGGGCACTTCTTATCCGTTCACTGGTTTCTTACCCGAAAAAGCAAAAACACTTCATATTGATACAGACCCCGCACAAATCGGGAAACGTTATACGACAGATATCGGCTTAGCTGGTGACGCTGATAAAACATTAAAATGGTTAATTGAAAATGTAGAAAAACACGAGGACCATTCCTTCTTAGAGCATCATCAAGAAATGATGAAAAAGTGGGAAGAAAAATTACACAATCAAGAAGAAGATTCTTCGACTCCAATTAAACCACAGCGAGTTATGCATGCACTGCAGAAAGTAGCCGAAGATGATGCAATTCTTTCAGTAGATGTCGGAAATGTAACAGTGTGGACAGCAAGGCACTTCCGTATGACAAACCAGAAATTTATCATTTCTAGCTGGCTTGCAACACTTGGCTGCGGTTTACCTGGTGCACTTGCTGGACAAATTGCTTTCCCGGATAAACAAGTGTTTGCAGTTTGTGGTGACGGCGGGTTTGGAATGACAATGAATGACTTCGTAACAGCTGTTAAATATAAACTGCCAATCGTTGTCGTCGTATTAAATAATAATAAAATCGCCATGATTAAATTCGAACAAGAGGTTATGGGTAATATCGAATTTGGTACAGACTTAACGAATCCTGATTTCGCAAAATACGCAGAGGCGTGCGGTGGTATTGGATACCGCGTCGAACAGTTAGATGACTTACTTCCTGCCTTTGAAAATGCGGTAAAACAAAGTAAACCATGCATTATTGATGTAGTTGTAGATGTAAATGAAGCACCAATGCCAGCAAAAATCACATTTGGTCAAGCAGCTGGTTATACGAAACATATGATAAAAGAATTATTTGAAGAAGGTAAGATTGATTTACCACCACTTTAAACAAAAAAGATAGCTGAAAACAATTTGTCTTCAGCTATCTTTTTTTATTTTTGCACCTCACTATGAAATGAAAAATCATTCATGGTAGGCTGTATTTGTTTCTCTACTTTCACTTCTTCCTTCTTCCGATTCGCTCTTCTAACATTTCCTAGCTTAATCGCATCTTGCATACTATTACTAATCAGATTTCCTGACAAAATTGTCATACTATAGAAAGCGATTGGTATAAGTACAATCCATGTATGAGTAGTTAAGTGACGGAAGTTTTGACCAATTAGGCCAGTCCATTCCTTTGTTACACTATCTGCATCTATAGCGCCAAAAATTATTGTTCCGCCAAAAAATAATTCCAACAAACCAAGATGCAAGAGGAGTAATAAAGTACTTACAAATTGCTGGGCTACTAATAAAAGAAATGATGGTAACATATGCGGCCATACATGGCGTTTCAACCGCTGCCACTTACTCCCTCCGAGCACAGTAGCAGCCAACATAAATTCTTCTTTCTTAATTCGCTTGACTTCTTGCGCTACATACAACATAACTGTCGGTACTGCAAGACATGCAAGAACTATAATTTGAAACGCAACTCGCAAATGAAACGGAGCAGCTGCCTCTCCACTGTCGAACATTAAAACTTCCTTTAAAATAAAATAGGAAATCATAACCATTGGCACGATACTGAATGGATCAAAAAAAGATGAGATAACTGGAAATGAGCGTTTACTGTACATACCAAGTAATAAACCAATAGCTCCTCCAATTACTACACGTAAAACTGCGATAACGATACTTGCACCAACTGTCCATTTCGCTCCTTCTATTATTAACTGGAACAGGTCACGGCCTTTCTCATCAGTTCCAAACCAAAATTTACTCGACGGTGAAAACGGAGCAGCCTCTAATTCTCCTTTTTCGTTATACATCATCGTTAGTTCACGAATATTCCCATCGAAAAACAGCGTATTTCCAATACTAACAATCATTAGTACACTCAAAAAAGTAACACCTAGCCAAAATCTCACATCTCTTTTTACAACTTGCCACATGTTACACACGCTCCTTTATAACATTTTGTAAAAGCGTATGTAATAAACGAAATAGTATAAAAAGCGGTACGTATAAT
>NZ_JBFPJH010000263.1:0-4668 GCF_040838255.1 Bacillus sp. C30
ACTTATCTACCATTCAAATTTAATTATACCGAAAATTCCGTTTCATACACAAAAAATAAAGAAGGGACACACACACTCCATTACAGAATAGATGTCCCTTCTTTGTATTTTATATTTATCCCTTACGGATTAGTAGACCAAAGTCCTGCTGATTTAATAAATGTACGTTTATTTAATTTCAGCTGCGCTACGATAAACTCTGCAATATCTTCCGCTTGCATTACTTTATCAGGATTTCCATCAGTTAATCCTAAGTCTACAGCCATGTCAGTTGCTACTGTACTTGGTGTTAAAGCTGTTACACGGATATTATGTTTACGAACTTCCATCGCTAACGATTCTGTTAAACCAAGAACACCAAATTTAGAAGCACTATATGCACTTGTTACAGGTGCACCTTTTTGTCCTGCTGTAGATGAAATATTAATAATATCACCAGATTGTTGTTCAATCATACTTGGTAAAGCTGCACGAGTTGCATAGTATACACCCATTAAGTTTACTTGAATGATTTTTTCCCAATCAGCAACGTCTAATTCTAAAAACTTACCGAATTTAGAAATACCAGCGTTATTAATTAAAATATCGATAGATCCTAAACCATTTTTTAATGTTTCAATTGCAGTCGTTACTTCTTCATATGAAGATACGTCAGCAGTCGCAATAACAGCTTTTACACCTTCTGCTTCCACTTCTTTCGCTACAGCTTTTAAGTTTTCTTCTGAACGAGCTAAAAGACCTACATTTACGCCTTCTTTCGCTAACGCAATCGCTACAGCACGACCAATCCCTCTACCTGCTCCTGTAATTAAAGCATTTTTTCCTTGTAATAATTCTGCCAAGTATAACACTCCTTAATCATCTCAGTTGTTTATTATATTAAAAGTGTATCTATGTTTATGCAAAAAGGCAATGATGCACTTTTATGTGCGTAGGTTACTTATAGGTAACTATAGTAATGGTAAATGCATTTTTAAAGAAAAATAGTGTTAGAAGGCCTCCTTCTAACACTATTTTTCTTCATGATTTGGAATACGCACAATAAATTCTGTACCATTTCCTTCTACACTCTCAACTTTTATTTTTCCTTGATGAAGGTCGAGTACTTTTTTTACAATTGCTAGACCTAATCCACTTCCTCCATAAGCACGGTTTCGTGAAGAATCCGCTTTATAAAAACGTTCAAAAATATGTTGTTTCTGTTCTTCGGATATACCAATTCCCGTATCATGAATACTTACTTCCAGGAATTCCTTATGTTCTTTTAAATGAATTGTAATCGTGCCACCATTTGGTGTGAATTTAATACTGTTATGAATTAAATTAATCCATACTTGGCTCATACTTTCTTTGTCTGCAGTAACACACACTTTATCCATATCAAGATCTAGCTCAAGTCCTTTTTCATCCCAAAGAGGCTCACTATTTAACACAATTTGTTTCAACTGTTGATCTAATCGATAAGTAGCTCTTTCTGGTGAGTATTCCTCTGACTCTAAAAGTGTTAGCTTCAATAAATTTTGACTCAATTTAGATAATCGCGTTGTTTCAGTTTCAATAATAGTAAGATAATGTTTTCTTTTTTCAACTGGTAGATTATCATCTTGTAGCGCTCGAGCAAATCCCTTAATAGATGTTAATGGCGACTGTATTTCATGAGAAACATTCGATACAAATTCTTGTCTCATTTTCTCCATTGCATTAAGTTCATCCGTCATATCGTTAATACTTTTTACAAGCACACCAATTTCGCCATCATACTTTTCTTCATTCCGTATTTTTACAGAGAAGTCCCCTTTTGCAATTTTTTGTATCGGTTCAATGATCGTCCAAATCATCGCCTCTCGCTTCGGTCTCATTAAAATCCCGATTAATGTCCAAATAAGAACGATAAAAACAAAGCCGACCATATCACTAATTAGAAAACTAATAAAAGGCGATACGTTTATTTCAAAAGCTTTCATTACACTAGACGATACAAAAAAGGCTATTGACCAAATTATAGTAAGAAAAGCAAAGAGCGCTACTATCGCCCCTATTACTTTTAACATCTTCATCTTACTCATTCTTTCTCTTTTTCTCATTTACTTACCTCTAAGCGATACCCTAAGCCCCTTATCGTCCTTATACTAAACTTCGATAGCTCTTCTTGAAACTTTTCACGCAACCGATTAATATGAACGTCTAGCGTGCGTTCATTCCCTTCAAAATCATATCCCCATACGTCTTCTATTAATTGCTCTCTTGAACAAGTTCTTCCCGCTTTAGATCCTAATGTAAAGAGCAACTCAAATTCTTTTAGCGGCAGCGTCACCGTTTGTTCTCCAACGTTAACTTCAAATGTTTTACGATTTAACAGTACATTCCCAACTTGAATAGATTGCGATACTGTAATTTGGTAACGTTTCAATAATGCCTTCACTCTCACAACTAATTCTAAAGGATCAAATGGTTTTACAAGATAATCATCTGTGCCGAGGTGAAATCCTTTTACTTTTTGAGATGTTTCACCTTTAGCAGTCAGCATAAGAATTGGGATATCATAGTATTTTCTTAATTCATAACATAAATCAAACCCATCCATATTTGGCATCATAATATCAAGAATCGCCATATCGACTTTCACTTCTTCTATTTTTCGAAGAGCATCTAATCCATCAACGGCCTCATATGTTTGAAAACCTTCTCGTTCCAAAAATACAGAAACAAGTTCTCTAATGTGCGGATCATCATCTACAATTAAAATTTTGGGTATCAAGGAATCATATCCTTTCTGCTTAACATACTTTTTAGCACTCTAAAATCAACAATCAGTGAAGTGCCCCTTCACTGATTGTTTTCATTCTATAATGCTCCTTCTTTAATTTTCAATTGTTGCATTGCAAATTCACGGTACATGTCATGTGTCCGTAATAACTCATCATGTGAGCCACTTCCTGTAAGATTCCCTTTTTCAATAAAGATAATTTTATCTGCATCTACAACAGTAGAAAGTCTATGCGCAATAACTAAAGTTGTTCTACCTTTCATTAAGTTATTTAACGCCTTCTGAACAACCGATTCCGATTTACTATCAAGACTTGAAGTCGCTTCATCTAACATAAGGATTTGCGGATTTCGTAGTAACGCTCGAGCAATCGCAATTCGTTGTCTTTGCCCTCCAGAAAGCTTCACACCACGCTCTCCAACTTCTGTTGCGTATCCACTTGGTAAATCATGAATAAACGCATCAACATACGCCATCGCTGCTACTTTTTCAATTTCTTCATCCGTCACTTCACCCTCAACACCGTAACAAATATTATCACGAATCGTTCCATCAATTAACGGACTATCTTGTGAAACGTAACCAATTTGACGTCGCCATGATTGTAATGAATATGCTGTAATTGGTTCTTTCCCTAATTTTATGAAACCACTAGTTGGCTCATAAAAACGTTCTAACAGCGAGAATAAAGTTGTTTTTCCGCTACCACTTGGTCCTACAATCGCCGTTACTTTTCCAGATTCAATCGTGAAGTCGATATTTTTCAAGATTTTCTCCTCTTCGTTATACTCAAAATGTACATTTTCAATAACGATCGGCTGCTTCGCATTTGTAACATTCATACCTGTTTCATGATCTTCTACTTCATATTCTAAAATCGTATTAATTCTTTCGGTTGCACCAATTGCTTTTTGGAACTGAGTAAAGAACATAGATAACTGACTCATCGGCATAATAATTTGAACTAAATACAAAATAAATGCTACAAGTTCACCTGTTGTTAATGCACCACTAGAAACTCGCATTCCACCATACCCTACGATAATAACAAGCAATGCCATTAAAACAAACGACATAACAGGTGAAATTAATGCTTGCACTTTTCCTTCTTTCAAACCAAATTGCAATAATTTTTGGATACCTGTATTACCTGTTTCATATTCTTTTTTTTCCGTATTTGAAGATTTTACTAAACGAATTTCTGATAGTACTTGTGTTAATACACTAGTAAAAGAAGCCGTTTCATCTTGAAGTGCTTTTGAAATCTTATACATTTTCCGTCCAAGTGGAACTAAAATTAGTACCGATAATGGAATAATCGTTAAAAGTAAAATTGTCATTTTCCAGTCTAAAACAAATAATACAATTAATGACCCAATAATTGAGATACTGCCTGTTAATAAGTTTGACAAATGCTCAGAAATTAATGTTTTAACAACACCTGTATCATTTGTCATACGACTAATTGTATCTCCCGTTCTGTTTTGATCATAATAAGACACTGGTAAAATAAGTACCTTTTTCCACAATCGTTCTCTAAGTCCAGCTACAATTTTTTGTCCAATATAATTCAGTAAATAAATTGACAATCCTGCAGCAATTGTTTGAATAATAAAGAATGCAATTAATCCAACAATTTGTCCCGTACTAATTGAAGAAAGTGAAAAATTATCAACTAAACCTTTTGTCAGCATTGGAATAAACAAACTCGCTCCAGTAGAAAGTAAGCTCATTATTAATGCAAAAATAAGAATGCCTTTCGGTGGATTTGTATCTTGAATGAGACGTAAAAACTGCCTCCAATTCCCTTTTTTCTTTTCTGTATTCCTAACTTCCATTGTCGTTCATCTCCTCGTTATAAACAAAACTATTCTTTCTAAAACTAGAATACGCTATAAATG
>NZ_JBFPJH010000264.1:0-4657 GCF_040838255.1 Bacillus sp. C30
AAGGTACGGCGAAGACAGATGCTGTAAGTTTTGAGAAAGTGACAGAGCGTAAGCTAAATAATACGAAATTAATTTCTGGTCAGGTGAAGCCTGGGAATATTGAAAGTTTTTATGCGGATCCGACTAAAGGAAAAGTAAAAGGTATTGAGGTAAAAGAAGGACAAGAGGTAGAGAAGGGTACGAAGTTATTCTCTTATGATAATGAAGAGATTAATCTTCAAATGAAGCAAGCTGAGCTTGATCAGAAGATGGCGGATATGCGTTATGATCAAGGGAAAAAGAAGATTGATTCGCTCAAGAAAGAAATTAAGAAGGCGAAAGATAGCGGAGCTGGGAAAGAAGTAACCGATCCGATGGACGAGCAAGTAAGTGAGCTGGAGATTGCTCAAAAGACAACTGATCTTGAGAAAGAAAAAGGGAAGTTACAGAAAGAAGAGTTAAGCAAGAAGCAGAAAGAGCTTACGATTTATAGTAATTTCGCTGGTGTTGTTCAAAAGTTAGATAAAGATGCGGCGCAAAGCTCATCTCAAGCGTTAGGTGGTCAAGGAAAAGCGTTTTTACAAGTAGCTTCTAAAGACCCATTCCAAGTTCAAGGGACGTTAACTGAGCTTCAGAAGTCACAAATTCAAAAGGATCAAACGTTCACTGTAACGGCGAAAGCAAATAGTAAGAAGAAGTGGACAGGTAAGATTACAGAGGTAAGTGAGTTCCCGACGAGCGCAGAGATGGCGCAAGCTGGCGGCATGGGTGAGGCAACTCAAAATATGTCTCAATATACATATAAAGCAAGCCTTGATAGTCAAGACGGTTTATCTCCAGGTTACCACGTTTCTCTGCAAGTAAACTTAGAGAATAAGACGATGATTGCTGTTCCAAGTAAAAGCATTGTAGAAAAAGGCGATGATGCATTTGTTTATGTTGAGGAAAAAGGGAAGCTTCGTAAACAAAATGTGAAAAAAGGTTCTACTGATGGAGACTGGACAGAGGTTGTAGAAGGCGTAACAGTGGGGCAAAAGGTGGTTAAAAATCCTTCCGACGATGTGTATGACGGAATGGAAGTGAAAGAGAAATGATTACGTTAAATAATATTGCTAAAACGTATTATCAAGGAAAATTGGCGGTGCCGATTTTGCATGGTATTAGTTTAACGATTCAGAGCGGTGAGTTCGTTTCGATTATGGGACCGTCTGGTTCTGGTAAGTCGACGCTTATGAATATTATCGGTTGTTTAGATCGTCCAACAGAAGGCGAATATATGCTGAATGACGTGAATATCTTAACAGCAGACGAGTCAAAGCTTGCTTTAATTCGTAATGAATATATTGGCTTTGTATTCCAGCATTTTAATTTACTACCTCGTCTTTCAGCAGTGGAAAATGTTGAGCTTCCGCTCGTATATGGTGGCGTGAAGAAAGCAGAGCGTCGCAAGCGTGCTTTGGAGGCACTAGGTAAAGTTGGATTGGCAGATCGCGTGCATCATTTACCGAATGAGTTATCAGGTGGACAGAAGCAGCGTGTAGCAATTGCAAGAGCGATTGCTAATAATCCAACGTTCATTATGGCTGATGAGCCGACAGGTGCGCTTGATACGAAGTCTGGTAAGCAAGTTATGGATATTTTCACGAAGCTCAATGCAGAAGGTACGACAATTGTTATGGTTACGCATGAAGAGGACGTAGCGGCTTATTCGTCTCGCCGCATTGTACTGCGAGACGGGAAAGTTACAGAAGATAGAAGGTGTGCAGTATGAGTTTACTAGATAGTATGAAAATTGCCTTATCGTCTATTTTAGCTCATAAACTACGCTCGGCTTTGACGATGCTTGGGATTATTATCGGTGTAGGCTCTATTATTACCGTCGTTGCGATTGGGCAAGGCGGAGAAGCTGCCTTAAAATCACAATTTGTTGGATCAGGGAATCAAACAGTTCCCATTCATTATAGTCCTGATATAAATGATCCTTTTGGTATGGATATGCCTGAAGCACCGAAAATAACAGAAGAAGATATTTTTGAACTCAAGAAGATCCCAGAGATTGCACATATCGTAACAACGAATTCCGGTATGGAATCTCTTGATATTGAAGATAAAAAAGACATGGTGAATATTACAGGATTAGACAATGAGTACTTCAAGGTGAATAAAGTGAAAGTACTCAAAGGACGTTCGCTGCAAGAATCAGATGTGGACCAAGGTAATAACGTTGTCATGATTAGTAAACAAATGGAAGAAAAGGTATTTATAGATGCCAATCCAGTCGGTAAAATCATTGAAATAAAAGGTCAACCGATGCAAATTATTGGTGTCTATAAATCAGATAATGAATTCATGGGAATGGGACCATCAGAAGCACTCGTTCCAATTTCATTATGGCCGACACTATATGGAAAAGATGAAATTCAAAATATTTCTGTTCAAGCAAAAAATGTAGATAATCTAGAAAAAGCAGGTAAAAAAGCTGCGGATGTCTTAAACAGTCGCAAAGCAAGCGATGCAACTGGTAAATATGAAGTTATGAATTTAAAAGAGATTCAAGAAGGTATTTCAAAAATGACGGGTATTATGACAATGATCATTGGTGGTATTGCTGGTATTTCATTAGTAGTTGGTGGTATTGGTGTTATGAATATCATGCTCGTATCTGTAACGGAGCGTACGCGTGAAATTGGGGTACGTAAAGCACTTGGTGCAACACGTAGTAAAATTTTATTACAATTCTTAATTGAAGCAGTTATGTTAACGCTTCTTGGTGGTTTAATTGGTATTGGTCTTGGATATGGCGGAGCATATATCGTTTCGACATTCGCGAAATGGCCACCGCTTGTTTCATGGGAAGTTGTTGTTGGAGGCGTATTATTCTCCATGACACTCGGTATTATTTTCGGACTAATTCCAGCCAATAAAGCTGCGAAATTAGATCCAATTGAATCACTTCGTTACGAATAGTTTACTAGTGTAGTAGAGATAAGCATCTCTATTACTCATACATATTATTCGAGTGAATTGTTTGAATCATCCTTTAAGAGGATTATATAAATAGAAGGAGGCGCTATAATGGAAGCGAATATGAATACACAAGAAATAGATATGAAAAAACCATCATTATTTGGAATGATTACATCTCCTGGATTACAATTTGAAAGAATGAAAACAAACAAGAAAGTTTGGGGTATATTTCTCTTCGTAGCACTATTACAAGGGCTACTAGGTGGTTTAAGTGCATATATTAGACATACATCCCCTGAGATGCTTAAAATGAAAAAAGAATTAGGTGAACTTGCTGGACAAAGTTCACTTACATTCGAAGTGATTTCTGGAATTGGATCAAGCTTTGCTGGTGCAATGATTAGCACACTATTCATAGCAGCTATTTATAAGATGTTTATGATGATTTTTGGGAATGATACCCCTTATAAAACCCTAGTAAACATTGTAGTTTATACAAATATTGTCCTTATTATTGGTGGACTTATTAATACAATTTTAAGTCTAATTTTTGGTACTGGAATGACTCAATATACAAGTTTAGGATTATTATTTACGGAAGGTACATTTGCATATGGAATTGGTAATACAATTGAAGTATTCTATGTATGTAATTTAGCCTTAATTTGGCTTGGATTACATATTACAGCTGGATTAAGCAAAGTGAAAGCATCGATTCCAATTATTATTCTATTCATTATTAAGGCAGTCTTCTTAGCGGCAATTATTGTATTGATGGCTAAACTTTTACCAGGTATACCAATGTAGTTAATTTACGTTCATTATAAATAAGTTTAGTAAAAAATTTGCAACATTAATAACCGGTTCCTTAACGTACAAGGTACCGGTTATTTTGTGTCTAAATTGTGTCTAAACGTACAATTTTCTTTTTTTGATATGGTGACCCCATGCCCATCAACTTAAGAGATTTTAATACCCCCAAGTACCAAAAAACGTTATTCTTTCTAAACAAGCTAGATTAGAAAGGATGACGTTTTCTTATGAATCTCTCGATTCAAGATGAACTACAACCATTTGCGGAAGAATTACAACGATATGTTACACCTGTATTTTTAGAAGAACTTGCTAAAGAAATCGGTTTTGTCAAACGAAAGCGTAAATTTTCTGGTTCAGATCTAGCTACCATTTGTATTTGGATTAGCCAACGTGTGGCAAGCGATCCCTTAGTCCGATTATGTAGTAGACTGCATGCAGCTACTGGTACGTTACTTAGCCCGGAGGGCTTAAATAAACGTTTAAATGCAGAAGCTGTTTTGTTTTTACAACATATTTTTTCCTTACTTTTACAACAAAAAGTTTGTGAACAACCACAGATTTCGAATGCATTACTCTCCCATTTTCAACGAATTCGTATTTTAGACGCCACTGTGTTTCAAATACCAAGTGCTTTAGAGGGAGTATATCCAGGTTCTGGAGGATGTGCGCAAACAGCTGGGATTAAGATTCAATTAGAATACGACTTACATAGCGGTCAATTTCTCAATTTTCAAGTCGGACCAGGGAAAAATAATGACAAAACATTTGGCACAGAGTGCTTAGAAACCTTAAGACCGGGGGATTTATGTATTCGAGATTTGGGTTATTTTTCACTAGAAGACTTAGAACCTGTCTAGAATCTTTTTAATAAAATCGCCACGCCTGCCAATAAGCA
>NZ_JBFPJH010000265.1:0-4655 GCF_040838255.1 Bacillus sp. C30
TGCTTATTGGCAGGCGTGGCGATTTTATTAAAAAGATTCTAGACAGGTTCTTAGGTGCAATGGTTGCATTATTAAACGAAACGTTACTTGGTAATGCGTTAACGGTATTAATGAAAGAATTTGACGTAACAGCTTCAACTATTCAATGGCTTTCTACAGCTTACATGTTGGTGGTTGGGGTTTTAGTCCCGATTACAGCGTTACTTCAGCAATGGCTCACAACGAGACAAATGTTTTTGATCGCTATGATAACGTTTTTAGTCGGTACATTAATTGCGGGATTCGCACCGACATTTTCCGTTTTATTAATCGGCCGTATCGTCCAAGCAGTAGCGACGGGGTTAATTTCACCGTTATTAATGAATACGATTTTAATTATTTGTCCACCTGAAAAGCGCGGTGCCACGATGGGATTAATCGCACTTGTGATGATGGCAGCTCCAGCAATTGGTCCTACATTATCTGGAGTAATCGTTGATTCATTAAATTGGCGCTGGTTATTCTACATTGTTATTCCTATCGTGATCATTTCAATTGTAATTGGAATGAAATACATTAAAAATGTTACAGAGTTAACAAGACCGAAAGTAGATTATCCATCTATCCTTTTATCGACATTAGGATTTGGCGGGCTTGTGTATAGCTTTAGTGCATCAGGTGATTTAGGGTGGCCCGATCCGAAAGTGTATGGCGCCTTAATTGTTGGGCTTATATCACTATGTATTTTTGTAGTGCGACAATTAAAAATCGAGAATCCAATTTTAGAATTACGTGCATTTAAAGTTCCGATGTTTACAATATCAGTTGGATTAATCGTCATTGTGATGATGTCGTTATTTTCAACGATGACTTTATTACCGATGTTCCTGCAAACAGTTTTACTCGTTACAGCATTTAAATCAGGACTAATAATGCTTCCGGGAAGTATTATTAGCGCCATAATGGGACCAATCGCAGGTAAACTATTTGATAAATTTAGTCCGAAAGTTGTTATCGTTCCCGGTATTGTGTTAGTAGGTATTGCAATGTTCTTATTTAAAGGCATTACTCCTGACACATCAATGGTACAAATTATTGTCATGCATAGCGTATTAATGGTCGGGCTCATGTTTGTAATGACAGCACAAACATATGGATTAAATCAATTAACACCAGATTTATATCCGCACGGAACAGCACTGTTTAATACGTTACAGCAAGTAGCTGGCGCAATTGGTACGGCTATCTTTATTTCGAAAATGTCTTCAGGAACAACTAAGTATATGGAAAGCTCCGCAAATCCAATGGACCCAGTAGAGAAGTTAAATGGCTTAACATCCGGATTCCAAGGTGCATTTACACTTGGATTAATCTTTATCATTATTGCTTTTATCGTATCGTTGTTCTTAAAAGAAGAGAAAAAGGAAGTAAAGGCAGCGAGGGTTTTACAGAACGAAAATTAAGGTTCATATTAAAAAGACATCTTTACAAGATAAAGATGTCTTTTTACATTTCTTTCGTAATATCATACTGCAACAACTGCCGTTGATCATAAAACTTCTCAAAAACGATGCCCATTACGTAGAAGAACAACAGACCGAAGCAAATGTGAATGAGCGTAAAGGTAGCTCCGAATGAAGAAAATTCATAGACCATAATCGGTAATTTCGCAGTTGTCCAAACACCTAAGAAAAATACGATGTACCTAATGCTGGCGCCTTTTTTTAATAGTAGTGCTGCAATCGGAAAGGCAACATAGAGGGGACCAGCTGCAATTCCGCCTAATAATAGAGAGAATAATATTCCATATATGCCGGACTTTTCTCCCATGTATTTCATTAGTGTTTCTTTCTTCACCCACTGATCAAGTAACCCTACAACTACTAGGACAGGGGGGAGTAGAAACAACATATCTAAAATGCTATTCCCTGTTAATTGTAATGCGCTCCATCCTAAAGATTGGTTTATAAAAGTTAGAATGATAAGTCCAATCAGCAAAATGAAAAAGAAGCGATATCTTTTTAGTTCATTCATACCATCACCACCCAAATGATATATGAGAATAGGAGTGACATGAGTAATGCAGATGCATTACGAGCGTAAGCAAAGCTTCGTCCGAATATCTTTTTTTCCATCGGCAAGGTTGTAATTCCTACTGACATTAGTGTAGACATGAGTGCCGCAACTTGAGGAAGACCTGCGCCGTGCTGTACTAACGTATTACCAAGTGGGAACACGACAAAGCTTGGAATGAGTGCAACGGAGCCGAGTATTGCTGAATAAATAATACCTATGAACCCGGACTGTTCTCCAATGATGGAAGAGATGAAGGACGGCGTTAAGATAGAAAGTGATAGTCCAACGAAAAGCATAATGGAGAGCATGGCAGGGAGGAGGTTTCGAAATATTTTCCATGATTTTAATAGGGCAGCTTTCGTTTTATTCCGATCCTTCATAAAAGAAATCCCCGTAAGAATAATGGCCAAAGTGTAAAGGATAGCGCCATTAATCATGATTAGATTCCTTTAAGTCTTTATATTTGTTTAAGAAAAAGGTTAAGTTTTTCATTTTTTCCTCAATATCTATTTGAAAATCTGCTAATTGTTCTTTGCCGGTCTTAGTAATTTTGTACATCTTTCTCGGTTTATCTGGAACGGATGTACTTACATAAGATTCAATAGCGCCTTCGTTTTCTAATTTCTTCAGCGTGCGGTAAAGGATGGCACTATCAATTGGATTGACCGGAAGTTCTTCTTCACATTTCTGAAGTAGCTGTCCGCCATAGTTATCACCTTCTGCTAAAAATAACAAAAGAAATGCACCTGTATGTCTTCCTGTATGTTTCATGAATATACCTCCTAGAATGAATTGGAATATATACTGTTAATGACAGTATACTGTTGTTAACAGTATATGGTGCATGAAGTGCTATGTCAATTTAAAAATGTTACTGAGGGGAAATGGCAATTCATGTTTTAATCTTGTTAAATAACAAAATAAAAGCCTACTGTTTTCTTGTGACAGTGGCTTTCATAGTTGGTAAACTACTATATTACGCTTAGGGAATCTCGCCTTTTGATAGTAACACATATATGTTAGCCCTATATTGAGAAATAAAAAAAAGACACTCTCAAGAGTGCCTCTTATTAGCAGCCGAATCCGCCGCCCCAACAGCTAGCTCCAACGATGATTAATAAAATAAAGAGCACAACAAGTAAGGCGAATCCACCGCCAAAACCACAGCCTCCACCACAACTACCACCATAGCCTCCACAACTACCACCATAGCCCATATTAACTCCTCCTTCCATAAAGTCCATATATTAATGGATTTATATCACTTTATGTTTTTACGGATAAACTTGAGCAGGTCCCTTTGAAAAAATAAAAGTACTCGGTATTTTAAAAGAGTTGACGAACTTATTTTTGTCACGAGTATTCCGCTTATTACATATGGTATTTTATTCTGTGCATTGGGGGAAAGGAGATCGTTATGGCTAATTCTGAGATGATATTACGTTTACTTACGGATTTAAAGATTGAGCAGCAAGCTTTAAAAGAACAGCTGGAGAAAATGCAAACAGCTTTGAGTATTCTTGAAGAAAAACCAACTATTCTTGAAGAGAAATCAACTACTCTTCAAGAGAAACCAGTTGTTACAAAGCAACGTGGACATTCTGGGTTTCCAACATCTTTTCGTGATTGGAGAGCATCTTCTCAAAAGAACTAAGGAATCCTGTTATAGTGAGTTATACAAAATCACAAATGAAAAAGTACAGTCTACTGTAGTTAATACAGAGGCTGTACTTTTTGTTATGTTAGTATAAGTTGTGATAGGTGGTTTGTATTTTCTTTGACTATTCCACCTTTAACTCGATCCCTTCATCCAGCATATCTCCATTAATTTTCAAAGTTAATCCTTGCGTATTTTTCGGAACATCGAATACAATGTTCCCTTCCGAATTTTCATTAGGATTAAGAACACCAAATTTAAATGTAGCAGTATTTGCAGCTTTAAGTACTAATTGAGATTCATTAGAAATGTGATATTCTCTTCCGGTTCCGTCAATTAATTTAAAGTTATTGTTATTTAGTGTAATGGGTTCCTCTTGACGATTATAAACTGCGACGTCTAATACTTTAAATACACCTTGTGCTTTAACTTCTCCATTACCTATAACATCTAATGAATCGGCAGAGTGTATTGATATGTATACATCAGAAGAATCTCCATGGGTGGGAAGTTCTTTTTGAGGATCCTTGTTGCTAAGTTCATCATTCTTTGTTTCTTTAGAAGTCTCCTGTTCGTTTTTCGTGTTACTGCTAGATGTATCATGTGAACTGCAAGCTGATAATCCAAATAAGAATGTGCTACATAATAATGATGTTAATAACTTTTTGTTCATAGTTTGTTCCTCCAAAATAAAAGTACTTTCATGGGTGCCATAATGATTTAATAAATCTATATTTTTCTTTATATGTATTAAATGTTACATTTTATTATATTGGTTTTGGGATAAAAAGGAAACTTGATGCAAATAAACAAGACACTTTGCAGTGTCTTGTTTATTTAAGTTATGCGCATTACTTAATAAGACGTTAGTTTCTCATCCTGAACATGAGTAACTATGTAGGGTGGTTTAATTATAACATTTTAACCAGTAATGGGTCTATAT
>NZ_JBFPJH010000266.1:0-4631 GCF_040838255.1 Bacillus sp. C30
GTATACAGCAAAATCATCTTGAAGAAAGTATGATTTGAAATATAATAGCGAATATATTCTGACAGTTTTTTTCCTCTGTAACTAACTTCTTACAAATTAGCCCATTTGTCAAGAAAAGAGACTTATAATTCACTTATCCTTTACATTTCAAAAAAAAAAATAAAGAAAGAGGATAGTCCTCTTTCTTTATTTCGCAAATACTCCTGAAACAATACCCATAATTTTTTGGACAACTTCTTCAATTGATAAAGAAGTTGTATCTAATTCCAATGCATCATCAGCTTTTTTCAAAGGAGAAACTTCGCGTTCTGAATCTAATTTATCACGCCTAGCAATTTCTTCTCTTAACTGCTCTAAATTAGAATCGAAACCTTTATTCATATTTTCTAAATGTCTTCTTTCCGCTCTTTCTTCTACAGAAGCAAGCATAAAGATTTTCACTTCAGCATCTGGTAGTACATGTGTACCAATATCACGGCCATCCATTACTACGCCGCCTTTTTTAGCTAATCCTTGTTGACGACGTACCATTTCTTCACGAACAAGACGATGCTTTGCTACAATAGATACACGATTCGTCACATCTGGCGTACGAATCACTTCAGAAACATCTTGTCCATTTAAAAATACAAGTTGTGTATTTTCCCCTTGCTGAAATTCAATATTTACATTTTTTACAACTTCCATTAACTTTTCTTCATTTTCAATATCCACTTTTTGTTCAAGGGCTGCATATGTAATAGTACGGTACATTGCGCCTGTATCAATGTAAACATATGAAAGTTTTTTTGCAACCACTTTTGCAACTGTACTTTTCCCAGCAGCCGCTGGACCATCTATAGCAATCGAAATTCGTTTATCCATTGTAACACCTCATTTTTCACTTATAAAACAAAACGAAAAGCAGGTATTTTCCCCCTGCTTCTTCTCATTTGCCTCACGTCATTAAATCCTCAATAATTGTAGCATAATCCATCATAGAAGAAAATGAAAACTACTTATTCACCTGTAAGATTTCCGCCTTATTTTTCGTGACGACACCTTCGTAATAAACAATTTTCGATAAATATTTCACTGAAGATTTATGTATAAAAAGCAGTTGGACGACAGAAAGAAAAATAAATTGAATCAGTAATATACGAATTATAATTTTCTCCACTTTTTTCAAAAAAACTCACTCCTTCCCTCTCTACACTTACACATCTACTCTCATAAATTTCCATAAACAAAACCTAACCTAATAACCACTTACCGGAGCACACTTAAAGTAATTTATTTTATTGTCATTTTCTAAGCCTACTTTTATACATTTTCATTGTCGAATTTACTCAAAACATGTTATGTTCTAAATGTATTTTTCAACTTGAAAGGGGTATAAGCATTGAAAAGAATCCTAGTTTTACACACAGGTGGAACAATTGCAATGGAGGAAGATAAAGAAACCGGGGTCGTACAACCAGGTAAAAAGAATCCTCTTTTAAAATTTATTCCTGATTTAGAAGGCGATGTTGATTTAATTGTCGAAGATGTGTTCCATCTTCCATCTCCTCACATGACTCCCAGCGAAATGCTACAATTGCAAGTCATCATTGACGAAAGAGTAAAACAAGACGATATTCACGGCGTAGTCATCACGCATGGTACCGATACATTAGAAGAGACAGCTTATTTTCTTGATTTAACAGTTCAAGCAACTATCCCAATCGTTGTGACAGGGGCAATGCGTTCTAGTAATGAATTAGGTGCCGATGGTCTATATAATTTCTTATCAGCTGTAAAAGTTGCTAGTAGTAATGAAGCTGCTGAAAAAGGCGTTCTAGTCGTATTAAATGACGAAATACATTGTGCTACAAATGTAACAAAAACGCACACAAGTAATGTCGCGACATTCCAAAGTCCACAGTACGGACCAATTGGCATGGTAACAAAACGTGGTGTTGTTTTCCATCATGCTTTAGTGCACCACGAAACATGCACAGTACGACAGATTTCTAAAAACGTTGTCGTTCTAAAAGCATACGCAGGTATGGATGATACATTATTATCAGCAATCGAAACACTACCAGTAGACGGAATTGTTATTGAAGCACTTGGACAAGGTAATTTACCACCAAGAACACTTCCTAGTCTAGAACGATTAATAGGCAAAGGAATTCCTGTCGTATTAGTGTCTCGCTGTTTCAACGGTATCGTTCAAGATGTATATTCATATGAAGGTGGCGGCAAGCAATTAAAAGATATGGGCGTTATATTCACATACGGTTTAAATGCTCAAAAGGCGCGTATTAAATTATTAGTCGCATTAGAGAATACAAATTCTCATGAAGCAATCCAAAATATGTATATGCACGATTAAAAAAGAAGCTGTCGAAGATTTCGACAGCTTCTTTTTATTCTTCTCTTGATGCAACGGTTTGCGCAATCGCATCTCCATGGAATCTACCGTTCTCGATAAATATTTCATTTGCGTTATTCCCCGCAGCAATTACACCTGCAATAAAAATATTTTCAGCGTTTGTTTCCATACTACCCTCTATATAAATCGGGCGTCCTGTTTCTTCATCAATCCGAACTCCCATTTTTGTTAAGAAGCTGTGGTCTGGATGGTAACCCGTCATAGCAAATACAAAATCGTTTTGAATTGTATTTGCCTCACCATCTACTGTATACGTCAACGTATGCTCAGTAATTTCTTTTACATGCGCATGGAAATGCATTTGAATTGTCCCATTTCGTACTAACGCCTCAAATTCCGGCAAAATCCACGGCTTAATACTTGGCGAGTATTCCCCACCACGGTATAGAACTGTTACACGTGCACCCGATTTAACAAGCTCTAACGCTGCATCTATACTTGAATTTTTACCACCTATTACAACGACATCTCGATCAAAATAAGGGTGTCCTTCTTTGAAATAATGAGCTACTTTCTCAAGTTTCTCACCAGGTACATTCATATAATTCGGATTATCATAATATCCAGTTGCGACAACAATGTATTTCGCAACATATATTTCTTTGTTTCCGTCACGCTTCGTCGTTTCAACTTTAAAAACATCACCATCTTTTTGAACTTGTTCCACTCGTTCAAATGCATTTACACGTATAGATTTACGCTTTACTACTTCACGATAATACGCAAGCGCCTGATTACGAAATGGCTTACGATTTTCTGTAATAAAAGCAACTTCACCAATTTCTAATTTTTCACTAGAGGAGAAAAATGTTTGATGAGTTGGATAATTATAAATTGCATTTACAATGTTTCCTTTTTCGATTACTAACGGATTTAACCCCACTTTTTGCAACGAAATCGCCGCTGCTAATCCGCATGGACCGCCTCCGATAATAATAACTGTTTCTTTTTGCATACCTGTTCACTCCTAGTCTTCTACCAATACACTATTTATAAAAACAAGAAAAAACCTACTTACAGCAGTAGGCATCTATCTTTATTGTATTCATTTTTCATATATTTGTCATCTAAACGAAACATACATCCGATAGACATCTGCTAAAAACTGCTGAAATTTAATTCCTTGTTGTCCTAATACATTCTCAGGATCGATTTTCCGAGTAGGATCCAACGTTTTGTGTGACACAATAGCCTTTTTAGGATTTAAACCGAAATTTTGACATAAATAAGCGTGATACCAGGTAAAACGAGTATACGCCTCCCAAAAGTTTACGTCGCCACCATAGCAAAGTTCAACCCCAATTGCAGCCTTATTCGCATCATAACCGAATAACTCATTATCCGTTGGCACATTGTATCGAACATGGTACGCAACTTCATTTATAGGGACAATTTCTAATATTGTTTTATCATCAATAAATGTATGCGCTGAAGCTTTCGGTTGTATTTCATTAAAGTAATCCCGATTTCCTATAGCATTGCTACCAGGGTTCCCCGTGTCATGACTTACAATAAATCTTACTTTTGAAAGAGGAATTCCTGGTCGTGAATTTCCATACCCAATATAGTTACGCTCTATAGGGAACATCGCCATTACTACCAACTCCCGCTCTAAAAAATTACCTTACTTCCTTATATATGTATTCGGTGGCAATGTCCTTATGGCATATTTCTTATGCGAAGAGAACATCGAAAATATTTGATGTGAATACCATAAATAATACAATACTTACAGCCACTCCGTAAAAACCGTAAAACCAAATACAATCTTCTTTCGTATCTAAACCGAAAAATTTATTTACCGATTGTAATAATGTGCCACGCTTACTTTGTTTGTTTCGTAATACTTCCACTCGTTCTACAACATCTGCTGGCATCATAAATCTTTGGTCTACTGTCATTTTCATCATTTATCTCTCCTTAAAATCATTTCCGTTTTGCTTATCTAAGGAAAGTATAGCACGTTTGTTCGAGCGGAACAAGTGTTCTTTTCTTATTTTTTATTCTATTTTTCACCAAACCAAGTAATAATTGTGAATATAAACGCGATAATTGGTCCAACTACAACTGCACCAAATATTAAAAACAATAATCCTTCGCCGAACACCCGAACGACACTTGTTTTTCGGGCTCTCTTAGCTCTTGCAAGTTCACCCTCTATGACCTGGTCAAGAAAAACTGGAACATCAATTAGATTACGCAATTGATTTTGAAT
>NZ_JBFPJH010000267.1:0-4621 GCF_040838255.1 Bacillus sp. C30
ATTACTTTGTTAAAAAAATAGGCGGTAATATGAAAATCCAAGATCCGGATGAGTTAATACATGAGATTGATTGGAAAGGGATACATGAAGTTGGAAAATTATCATTAGCTTTTCCAGAGGATTACGAGCTAATATACCGATATGTAAATAAAAAAGCAAGTGTGTAAATACTTGCTTTTTTAGTGTATCCAAGATAAGAAAAGTGGAACGATAACTAAACTAGCTCCAGCTGTTAAAAGCATTGATAAACTTGCAATTGTACCTTCTACAGGACCGATTTCAAATGCTTTTGATGTTCCGGTCCCATTCGCGCTAGTACCTAGCATTATACCTTTTGCGAGCGCTGTTTTAATACGGCATATGCGTATGAGTGTAGGACCGAATAACGCTCCAGTTAAGGCAGTTAATACAACGAAAACTGCTGTTAATTGTGACATGCCGCCAATCATTTCTGAAATAGCCATTGCAATAGGTGTTGTTACAATGTGCGGTGCTAAACTTTGTTCTATTGTAGAGTCAATTTGAAAAAAATTAGCTAGTAGTGCGGAAGTAATAACAGATAGAAAAGAACCGACAATGACATTAATTAAAATAGCAGTGCCGTGTTTTTTTAATAGATCAAAATGTTTATAGATTGGCCATGCGAAAGCAACTGTTGCAGGTTTTAATAATTCTGTTAGCCAATGACTACCAGATTCGTAGGTTTCGTATGGTGTATCTAATCCAAGTAATAAAGCTATTAAAATGATTGGGCATACAAGAAGGGGAGAAAGCAGACTCCAATTCCAGCGTTGATACATTTTTTTAGATACCCAATATGTGAATAGTGTTAATAGTAAACAAAGAAAGCCGATCATTGTGTTGATCCTTTCCGCTTTAATAGCAATTCTGTTAAAAGTCCTGTTACGAGAGTAACACAAAGTGTACTAATCACGATAATTAAAATGAGATCGATTCCATATTGTGATAATGTATCTTTGTAACGAATGACAGCGACTGCAGAAGGGATGAAAAATAAAATAAGTTCTTTTAATAAAAAGTCTGCACCGTCTTGTATCCATTCTTTTTTCACTATATTAAATTTTAATGAGATTAACAATAAAAAAATACCGATTATACTTCCTGGAACTGGGAGGTGTGCCTGTTTTGCAATCCATTCACCTGTCCAAGCGAAACAAAATAATAATAAAATTTGTCCGCTTAACTTCCACCATTTCATACAGTAACCACCTCTTTGTTTTTTACATAAAAATTGTAAAAAAGAATTAACAATTTCTACTATACGTTCATTCGAAATATTTGTCTAATATATAAATTATATGTTATTAATATATTAGATGTATTAATCGAAAGTGAAAAGGGTGTCCAAAATGGAATTACGGCATTTGCAATATTTTGTTGTAGTGGCAGAGGAATTACACTTTGGACGAGCAGCTGCTCGTTTACAAATGACACAACCACCGCTTAGTCAACAAATTCAGCAATTAGAAAAAGAAATGGGAGTTATGTTATTTTCAAGAACGAAGAGAAAGGTTGAATTAACAGAAGCAGGAGAAATGTTTTTAAAAGAAGTAAAAAAAGCGTTTGAACAAATTGAAAAAGCAGTAGAAGTTGCACAAAGTGCTCAAAGGGGAGAAGTTGGATCACTTTCAATTGGTTTTGTAGGTGCGGCGATATATGATATTTTACCGTCAATCGTCAGAGAGTATAGAAAGAAATTTCCGAGAGTGTCTGTAGCATTACATGAATTGTCCACACCGGATCAGGTGCATGCACTTCATGATAATCGAATTGATATTGGATTTTTACGTCCGCCAATTCCAACGCAATTACTTGAGTTAGAACCAATTCAAAAACTTTCATGTACGTTATGTTTACCGAAGGCACATCCTCTTGCTGAAAAGGACGAAATACATATCGAAGATTTAAGGGATGAACCGTTCGTATTTATTACGAGACCAGTATGGCCAGCGTTATATGATACAATTTTATCGCTTTGCCGTGATGTAGGTTTTAGTCCGCACATTGTACAAGAAGCAACGGAGTATCAAACTGTTATGGGGCTTGTAGCGGCAGGTATTGGAATTACGGTAATACCTGTATCCGCAAATAAATTGTATAGAACAGAAGTTGTATATAAAGAGTTATGTGATTCTAATTTTGTTGCAGAAATGTCAGTGGCTTATAAAAAAATGAATAACAATCCAGAGTTGTTAGAGTTTTTGAAAATTGCAAGAGAGAAAAAAAGGATTGAAGTGGAAGATGCGAAGGCTGAATAGTTGATGAAGTTACAGGGTAGTCATGATAATTAAGTTATATAAAGATTCACCTCATTAAACAAAAAACGGAAATGTAACTAAAGTGCATTTCCGTTTTTTGTTTTTTATTCAATGCTAAGGAGATCAATATGCGTGGTTTCTAGGACTAAAGGCTTAGTAAAGATTCCGATTGAAGTGCGATGTTTAAAATGTCATATTTTTATACACTAGTAGTATAGAATGCGTATGTTATGAAGCAAGGTAGGGGGAAATTATGTCTTTATTTCGGTTAGCGAGAAAAAATATACAAACATTTGCTGCCCAAAGGTTAAAACAATTTATGTGGATTGCTATGAATACAATGCTTTGTTTTTTTATGATATCATTCCGATTCAATGAAGTTGTAATAAGTAAAGCGGAATATACACCTATATTTGTAAAGTGGTTTTATGCTATGTTTCTATTTATAGTTTTTGTGTGTATTTTCATTACATATAAAATGACAGCTTCTCTTTTACAGATAAGAAAAGAGGAGTTTACATCGAATGAAGTGATGCATATGACAGGAAAAGAAATGTTATGTTTATTATGTCAGGAGCAATTATTAACTTACGGAGGAGCTTTTGTTTTCGGATTAATTCATGGTATGTTATTTTTGAAATTATTTATTATTATTTTTATGAAAGCAGTAGGAATCCAAGGGATAACCAATGCACCGATTACGATGTATGCGGTAGTGATAACAGCAGTTGTTATGATAACCGTCATTATAATATCAATGTGGCAATGTTGTAGGTTTACACAAAGGTTAAAGGGTGAAAAGTCATATGAAACGAGGAGAAAGGCATGAGAAATCATGGCTTTTTCTTCATTTTACACATGTTATTAATCATGATACAGTGGGAAGAACTGAAAAAAAGAGTTAAGAAGAAAGGTTGTATGGAATGATAAATGAGCAAGCGATCGTAAAAGTTGATCGATTAACAAAGCGAATTGGTTCAAAGACGTTAGTAGAAAATATTAGTTTTGAAGTGAAAAAAGGTGAAGTAGTTGGCTTATTAGGACCAAATGGTGCTGGAAAAACGACATTAATGCGAATGATGGTCGGAATGATTCGTATGACAGAAGGAGAAGTATGGATTGATGGTCAATCTGTAAAACAGCAATTTGAAAAAACTGCTGCGAAAATTGGTGCTGTAATTGAGACACCAGAATTTTATCCTTTCTTAAGCGGCTATGAAAATTTAACATATTTCGGACGAATGAATGGGAATGTGACTGAAGAGCGTATCGATGAAGTAGTGCAATTGTTAGGAATGGGACAAGTAATTGACCGTAAAGTAAAAGCATATTCACTCGGTATGAGACAGCGTTTAGGAATTGCTCAGGCACTTATACATAATCCAGATGTATTAATACTAGACGAACCGACGAACGGATTAGATCCTAGTGGTATACATGAAATGCGGATGTACATAAAGAAAATTGCGCATGAACAAGGAAAAGCTGTTCTTGTTTCTAGTCACTTACTCTCAGAAGTTGAATTAATGTGTGACAGGGTTATTATTATTCAGCATGGAGAATATGTCGCAACACAAAATATTCAAAGTGATAAAAAGGAAGAAAAAGAAGAAATACATATACGTGTAGATGATGCGAATAAAGCGGCAGAGGTTTTAGAATACGATGTTTTAGTAAAAGAAAACGAATTAATTATAAACGTGAAAGATGAAGAAGTTCCAAATATTCTTCGTACATTGATGGAGAAAAACATTCAAGTTTATCGTGTATATGAAGAAAGAAAAACGCTAGAAGAGCAGTTTTTAGAATTAACAGGAGGAAAAGATATTGTTTAATTTAGTTTATAACGAGCTGTATAAAATATTTAAGCGAAAGCGAACGATTATTCCTTTTGCAGTTATTGCGGTATTAATTATTGGATTAGGATGGGTTACGGTAAAATATTTAGAGCCAGAAACAAAAGGGTGGAAAGCGGATTATACAGAACGCACTGTAGAAATTGAGAAAAAGCTCGGCATGAAAAAAGAGGATATTTTAACAGAAAAGTCAGGAGACGAGCTTGTAAAGGAATACCAGCTTAAAATGAAGCATTTAGATACGAATACAGCGCCAGCAAGTAGTTCTCCGCTTTCATTTATGAGAGATACAGGTTTTATCGTATTTCCAATTTTACTTCCGTTTATTCTCGTATATGCGAGTACGATTTTTGCGAATGAATATAGCTGGGGAACATATAAATTTTTAACAATTCGTCCAGCGAGCCGATTTAAAATTTTAACATCTAAGTTTTTGGCAATCGTTATATTTGCGGCATTATTATTTATATTTAATATGATTTTTTC
>NZ_JBFPJH010000023.1:0-29272 GCF_040838255.1 Bacillus sp. C30
GTTGCTTATTGGCAGGCGTGGCGATTTTATTAAAAAGATTCTAGACAGGTTCTAATGCTTTTTTAGCTACGAAGATTAGTTTTATTAATGAAATTTCTAATATATGTGAGCAAGTGGGTGCAGATATAGTAGATGTAGCTACAGGAATGGGGATGGATAAGAGAATTGGTGCATCTTTTTTAAATGCAGGCATCGGATATGGAGGATCTTGTTTTCCAAAAGATACGAAAGCACTTGTGCAAATTGCAGGGAATGTTTCTCATGATTTTCGCTTGTTGAAAGCAGTCATTGAAGTGAATAATAAACAACAGTTGTTGTTAGTTGAAAAAGCGAAGAAAATTATAGATATGAAGAAGAAGCGAATTGCGGTTCTTGGTGCAGCATTCAAATCGAATACTGACGATATTAGGGAAGCGCCATCTCTTATTATAATAGAAGAATTAATTAATATAGGTGCGGATGTGGTTTTATATGACCCACAAGCTATTCAAAATGTAAGAAGTTTATTTGGAAATACGATACGATACGCTGAGTGTATAGATGAATCGATTAGAGAGGCGCATGCAGTTTTTATCGTAACAGAATGGGAATTAATTCGAAATTATCCGCTAGAAAAGTATGCACAGCTTATGAGGGAACCTATTCTATTTGATGGGAGAAATTGTTATACTAATGAGGATGCCGAGAAGCATGGATTAGATTATTACTCAGTTGGGCGAAAAGACGTCTGTAATAGTAATGTTTCTCAGGCGCGTTAAAAACTGTATTTTCACATGCATATTTTTATATGCGATAATAGAAGTTTTAACTAGTGAAAGAAAAGAGGCAATGAAATGACTAAACGTTTAAAAGTAATGACAATTTTCGGGACACGACCAGAAGCAATTAAAATGGCCCCTCTTGTATTAGAGTTGCAAAAGCACCCAGAAAAGATTGAATCAATTGTGACTGTAACAGCACAACACCGTCAAATGTTAGATCAAGTATTAAATATCTTTGGAATTACGCCAGATTTCGATTTGAATATCATGAAAGATCGTCAAACGTTAATCGATATTACAACACGTGGTTTAGAAGGTTTAGATAAAGTAATGAAAGAAGCGAAGCCTGATATCGTACTTGTGCATGGTGATACAACGACGACATTTATTGCAAGCTTAGCTGCTTTCTATAATCAAATTCCAGTAGGACATGTTGAAGCAGGACTTCGTACATGGGATAAGTATTCTCCATATCCAGAAGAGATGAATCGCCAACTAACAGGTGTAATGGCGGATCTTCATTTCTCACCTACAACAAAATCAGCAACGAACTTACAAAAAGAAAATAAAGATGAGTCACGCATTTTCGTAACAGGAAATACAGCGATCGATGCACTGAAGACAACTGTAAAAGAAACTTATAGCCATTCGGTGTTAGAGAAACTTGGAAATGATCGTCTTGTACTTATGACAGCACACCGTCGTGAAAATTTAGGAGAACCAATGCGCAATATGTTCCGTGCAATTAAGCGTCTTGTTGATAAGCACGAAGATGTACAAGTTGTATACCCTGTTCATATGAATCCTGTTGTTCGCGAAATAGCGAATGATATTTTAGGCGAGCATAGCCGTATTCATTTAATTGAGCCGTTAGATGTAATTGATTTCCATAACGTTGCAGCTCGTTCATACTTAATGTTAACTGATTCTGGTGGTGTACAAGAGGAAGCACCATCACTAGGTGTGCCAGTCCTTGTCCTTCGTGATACGACGGAACGCCCAGAAGGTATCGAAGCAGGTACGCTGAAATTAGCAGGAACAGATGAAGAGACAATCTTTGGTCTTGCTGATGAGTTGTTATCTGATAAAGAAGCTCATGATAAGATGACGAAAGCATCTAACCCTTACGGCGATGGTCGTGCGTCTGAGCGTATTGTAGAAGCGATTTTACAACACTTTAAGAAGTAACAACAATTGCGTGAAATAAAAAGAGCCAAATCGTATACGATTTGGCTCTTTTTTTATTCATGATTCCTCATAATCCACTCTGCATGAGCATTTGTAGAAGGGGGAGGAGGCGGTGGTGTTTTGTTCTCACTCGGCTCCTTCTTTGCTTTTGCGCTGGAGTTAGAATTTGAATCGGAATTTGTATTCTCATTTTTCGTAGTCTCTGTTGGAACTTTTGCTTTTTCTCCTATTTCCTTTTCAATTTCGTTACGTACAGTCTCTACACTGATTGGATCTGGAAGGAAGTAATAAATACCGCCAATTTTTCTGTCTTCTCCTTCAAGTTTTAACGTTTGTATTGTAGAAGGGTCGAATCCAGAGATTTTATTGTAAAGAGCAAGTCCGTCTGAAATAGGAATATCGGTTTTTATATATTTTCCAACTACCTTTGTTAAATCTTTAATTTTAAATACGGTAGAAGCAGAGTTTAGCTTTTGGGCAACAGCAGCCAGTACTTGTCTTTGTCTAGCAGCTCGACCATAATCACCGTTAGGATCTTGCTTTCGCATACGGACGTATGCGAGTGCTTCTTCACCATTTAAGTTCTGTTGACCTTGTTTAAATTGGATTTTTTTATAGTAATCCACGTCAGAGCGTTCCCAGAAATCGAAGGGGACATCAACGGTAATACCGTCAACAGCATCAACGATACCTTTAAATCCTTGGAAATCAATTTTAATATAATGATCAACAGGAACTTTTAAAAACTCTTCGACGGTGTCGATTGCCATTTTTTCTCCACCGTAAGCATGGGCAGCGTTAATTTTGTCTTCTTTATTTTTGCCAACAATCTTAACACGAGAATCGCGTGGGATACTCATAAGTGAAACCTTTTTTGAGTTTGGATTAACTGTCGCGAACATGAGTGAATCTGTTCGGCCGTTTTGACCATCTGTTGCGTAATCCTCAATACCCATAATTAGTATTGTGAAAGGTTTTTTTGTGATTTCCACATCTTCTGCTCGTAATTTAGATTTTTCACGGCTAAATCCACTGTACATCCCCATGAGAGAAGTGTAGGAATTTAACATATAAAGTCCTACGCTACCAAATAAAAATGCGAAAATAAGAAAGAAGAAAAGTTTTCTTCTACGTTTCTTTTTTATTCTGCTATTTTGGAGATGATAATAACGTTCTTCCATATATAATCTCCTTAGTTCATTTGTAGGGAATTAATTCACTACATTAATCTTTAAAGGCGATAAGTTAGCTATTCTTAGATAACACCTTGTTCTAAGTACAACATATCTCCTTCTTTAATTGTACACTTCCCGTTTGTTAATTCAATCATCCAATCTGTAAATGTTTGTTTTCGATTTTCTTCTACATACGTATCGAATGTGACGTTTTCTAGATAATGTATATCTTTAATGTTATATTCTGAATTACGTAATTCATTTTCAACTTTGCCAAGCAATGTGTAATCAATTTCTGTTTCCATAACGCGCATTAGTTTTCGCTCAACAACGCCTACGTGATTAAGTCCTTCACTTGTACATTTTCCATATGCGCGAATTAATCCACCAGCACCAAGTTTAATGCCACCAAAATAGCGCGTGACGACAACGACAGTATCCTTTAGACCTCGCTTTTTTAATACTTCTAACATAGGTACACCAGCTGTGCCGCTCGGTTCGCCGTCATCGTTTGCCTTTTGAATTTGATCTTGTTCACCGATTAAATATGCGGAACAATTATGTGTTGCATTCCAATGCTGTTTTTTTATTTTTTGTATAAATGCTTGAGCTTCCTCTTCCGTTGTGGCGCGATTCACATAGCAAATGAATCTTGATTTTTGAATCACAATTTCGTGCTCTCCATAGCCTTTTATTGTTAAATATTGTAATAACAATGGTATACGCCCCTATCTTTCAAAATAACTAGTACTTTACATTTTAAAAGCGAGCGTTTTTATATTCAAACATTTTTTACAAATATGTTGAAATTTTTGGTGAGTATTTTATCTTTTTGTTGTAATTTGTCGAGTGAGTGATTGTAGTTTCTAGCCGGCATTTTTATGTATGGATGCACCTTTTCTAGTTTTCGTGTAAAATTAGGGGATAAAAATTTTTTATAAGGCAGGTACGAAAATGAAAACAGCTATTGTTACCGATAGTACAGCATATATACCGAAGCATATTCGTGACGAACTCAATATATATATGATTCCATTAAACGTTGTGTTTGGAACGGAATCTTATCAAGAAGAGGCTGAAGTTTCAGCAAATGATTTTTATATAAAAGTACGTGAACAAGAAGAACTTCCGAAAACTTCGCAACCAGCAATTGGAAAGTTTTTAGAGTTATATGAAGAGTTATCTAAAGAATATGATGCAGTTATTAGCATTCACCTTTCCAGTGGAATTAGTGGTACATATCAAACAGCAACGGCAGCTGGACAGATGGTAGATGGTATTGATGTATATACGTACGACTCTGAAATTAGTTGTGAAGTACAAGGGTTTTACGTGCGTGAAGGGGCGAAATTAGTAAGTGAAGGGAAAGCCCCAGAAGAGATTATCGCTCGCTTTGATGAAATGAAGCAAACGATGGATGCTTATTTTGTAGTGGATGATTTACATCATTTACAACGTGGTGGAAGATTAAATAGTGCACAAGCTTTCATCGGTAGTTTGTTACAAGTAAAACCAGTATTATACTTTAGAGATAAAGTAATTATTCCATTCGAAAAAATTCGTACGCGTAAAAAAGCGTTAAAGCGTATCGTTGAAATCTTTGATGAGCAGGCAAATAAAGGTGTGCCTATGGAAGCTGTTATTATTCATGCGAATCGTGAAGAGGAAGCTAATGAATGGAAACAAGAATTAGAAGAGATATACCCTCATGTTACAATTCGTACGAGTTATTTCGGAGCTGTAATTGGGACGCATTTAGGTGAAGGTGCGCTTGGTTTAGGTTGGTATACGAAGTGATAAAGATATAAAAGCTCTCTTACTTGAAGAGGGTTTTTTTACGGGGATTTGACAAGTTAATATTTGGAAATGGTAAAATGTATGTAAAATTAAATAATGAGGAAAGTTTTATTACTTACTTTTTACAAGAAACTATATTATAATAGAAGAGAGGTGAAACATATGGAGCATAATTCTTGTTTATGTCCAAAGTTTGAGTCAGCTTTTACAATGCTTAGTAAGAAATGGACTGGCTTAATTATTAAATCTTTGCTCGAAGAGCCGAAACGTTTCAGAGAAATCGCAGATATTATACCGAATATGAGCGATCGTATGTTGTCAGAACGTTTAAAGGAATTAGAAGGCGAAGGTATTGTAGTTCGTAATGTTTATCCAGAAGTACCAGTTAGAATCGAGTACGGTGTAACTGATAAAGGGAAAGCGTTGGAAAGTGTTATGGATGAGGTCCAAAATTGGGCTGAGAAATGGATGAAGTAACGTTTCTATTTCATTCATATTGGAGTATTTTCAAAACGTAAGGGGTTCCCTTACGTTTTTTTTCAATCCTATAAAAAACGGTGTAAGGCTCTTAAAATTCTACATATATATACAAATTTAGATATACTTTGCTATAGAGATAAATGTAATATTACATTTATTTTACAAAACCGTAACATTAGCAAAAAAACTCCCGAATTATGGTATAAATTTTAATAGGTTATATACGGAAAATGAAAAAAAGAAAGCGGTGTAAAAAATAAAATGAAAAAGCTAAAAATGGCATCTTGCGCATTAGTTGCAGGGTTAATGTTTTCTGGGCTAACACCAAATGTATTTGCAGAAGATAAAATTTCTGACGTGAAATCACAAATTAACACACAAAATGATACTTTACATAAACAACAACAAGAACGTGATGAATTACAAAAACAAATGAATGACTTAAACAAAACAATCCAAGGTTTGGATAAGTCTGTTCAAGAGAACGCTTCAAAACTTGATGAAACAACAAAAAAAGTTTCTGATACTGAGCAATTAATCGAAAATAAAAATAAAGATATTGCAGAACTACAAACAAAGATTGCAAAACGTGAAGAGTTATTAAGAAAACGTTTAGTTGCACTACAAGAACAGCCAAATACGAACATTGTAACAGAAGTTCTTGTAAACTCTAAAAACGTTGCAGATTTAGTTGATCGTTTAGCTTCTGTGTCTAAAATTATGGAATCTGACGAAGATATCATGAAAACACAACAAGAAGATCAAACGAACGTGAAAAAAGATGTTGAGACAGTAAAAGAAAAACAAAAAGAATTAAAAGAAGCACAAGCTCAAATTGAAACTGCTAAGAAAGAACTTGACGTTGAAAAAGAGAAAAAAGCAACAGCAGTAAACGATTTAAGCGGTAAAATGGATACAGTTGTAACTACAATGACAAGTACGGAAGGTCAATTGAAAGAGCTTGAACAACAGGCATTAAAATTACAACAAATCGCTGAAAAAGAAGCGCAAGAAAAAGCTGCACAAGAAGCTGCTGCTCAAAAACAAGCAGAACAAGCTGCTAAAGAAGCACAAGCTCAACAAGCTGCACCAGCGCAAGCGCCTGCAGAACAAGCTGCACCAGCAAACAATGCTGGACAAGCTCAAAAAGAAGAGCCTCAAAAAGAAGAGCCTAAACAAGAAAACAAAAAACCAGAGCCAGCACCAGGGCCAACTCCGGATACTGGCGTGATTGGTAAAGCACGACAATACTTAGGTATGCCATATGTTTGGGGGAGTGCATCTCCATCAAACGGTGGTTTTGACTGTAGTGGATTTATTTCTTACATTTATGGTGTAGGTCGTCAAGACGTTGCAGGTTACTGGAACTCAGTTTCGAAAGTAAGTAGCCCACAACCTGGAGATTTAGTATTCTTCCAAGGTACTTATAAAGCAGGTCCATCTCACATCGGTATTTACGTTGGTAACGACCAAATGATTCATGCTGGTGATAAAGGGATTGCTTACGCTAGCTTAAGCAGTAGCTACAACCAAAAACATTTCTTAGGTTACGGTAGATTATAGGATTTATAATTGAATAAAAAACGTGTATAAAGTCGATAGCCTACTATTTTATAAGTAGGTTATCGGCTTTTTTGAGTTTTTACGAGATAAAGAGCAGGATTTATAGTAGTGCTGGAGGTGGCTATTGATGATGTTAGCTGGTAGACAGTTACTGTTAGAAGAACTCTCTTCAGATTTGCAGGATAAATTGGATCATTTGAAAAGGAATCGAGACGTCGTTTGTGTACAAGGGGTAATTAAGAAGTCTTCAAAATATATGTGTCAGCGTTGCGGAAATATAGAGCAGCGACTATTTGCATCATTGCTATGTAAAAGGTGCAATGAAGTATGTACGTATTGCCGGAAATGTATAACGATGGGCAGGGTAAGTGAATGTACTGTACTTGTTCGCGGGATTGCTGAAATAAGCGGAGAAAGTTATTTGAATCCGTTACAGTGGGAAGGCGTTTTGTCTGACGGTCAGAAGTTAGCTGCGCAAAGTGTCGTTGACGCTGTTAAGCAGAAAGAATCATTTTTTATTTGGGCGGTGTGCGGGGCTGGAAAAACAGAAATGTTGTTTCGCGGAATTGCAGAGGCACTACAAAAGGGAGAAAGAGTTTGTATTGCAACGCCGAGAACGGACGTTGTACTTGAATTAGCACCAAGATTACAAGAAGTGTTTCCAAATATAAATGTAGCTGCTTTATACGGAGGGAGTTTAGACCGAGAAAAAGATGCGGCGTTAATCGTTGCAACTACACATCAATTGTTACGTTATTATAGGGCGTTCCATGTCATGATTGTAGATGAGATAGATGCTTTTCCGTATCATGCAGATGAGATGTTGCAGTATGCAGTAAGCGAAGTGATGAAAGAGAAGGCAGCACGTATTTATTTAACTGCAACTCCAGATGAAAAGTGGAAGCGTAAGTTGCGAAGTGGTAAGCAAAAAGGGGTTATTATTTCAGGGCGATACCATCGTCATCCATTGCCAGTTCCGATATTTCGGTGGTGCGGAAATTGGAAAAAGGGTCTTATACGTAAAAAAATTCCTCGTGCTTTATTACAATGGTTAAATCTGTACTTATCGAAACGATACCCCATTTTTCTATTTGTTCCTCATGTGCGATATGTAGAAGAAATTAGCCAGTTATTAAAATCATTAAACAATCAAATTGACGGTGTGCATGCAGAAGATCCGGCGAGAAAAGAGAAGGTAGCAGCTTTCAGAAAAGGAGAAATCCCTTTATTAGTTACAACGACGATTTTGGAACGAGGAGTAACTGTCAAAAATTTACAAGTTGCAGTTTTAGGAGCTGAGGAAGAAATATTTTCAGAAAGTGCTCTCGTTCAAATTGCAGGGCGTGCTGGTAGAAGCTCTGATGAACCGCATGGAGATGTTATCTATTTTCATTATGGAAAGACAGAGGCGATGGTGCGTGCGAAAAAACATATTCAAAGTATGAATAAGAATGCTAAAGAACAAGGACTGATAGATTGATGCATTGTCTACTTTGTGATGAGCATATTTCATATGCGATTAGTTGGTACACTTTTTTTGTTAAGCTTCATAAAAAGTATATATGTGATAGATGTGAACAAAAACTTTCCTATATTATAGGAGATATTTGCAAGGAGTGTGGTCGGCCTTTAGAACTTGTACCAGCTGAATATAAAAACGGGGATATTTGTATGGACTGCATAAGGTGGACGAACGAGCAGGGGTTTCCGTCTCTCATAAATCGTTCGTTGCATGTGTATGATGAAGGGATGAAAGAAATATTAGCACAGTTTAAATTTCGCGGAGATGCTGAATTAGTGCATATTTTTCATCAGCCTTTTCGAAGTCTTTTTCAAAAATATTTTGCGAATGTTTCAGTTGCCATTCCGGTCCCTCTTAGTGAAGAGCGAGAATACGAGCGTAGTTTTAATCAAGCGGAGTTACTAGCTTCTTGTTTGCCTATCAAAATGCTTTGTGCATCATTAAGAAGAATAGAAACAGAAAAACAAAGTAAGAAGAAGCGTAAAGAAAGGATATCGGGAGTTAATCCTTTTTATTTTCAGGGAGAAGAGATGTTTCATGAGCAACATGTTTTAATCGTGGATGATGTGTATACGACAGGAATTACTGTTAGGCAAATTGGAAGCCTTTTGTATGATCGAGGAGCGAGAGAGGTTTCTTGTTTGACGCTTTGTAGAGGTTAATATGTGAATGTCGAAAGGAGTAATAAAAAGACGACAGGTCTTCTTTGACTTACAGTCTTGTCATTCGTTATAGTCAGAATATGGGGCAATGCCCTGATTTTAAGAGTGAAGGGAATGGAATGAACATACAAGGACGAGTAAAATGGTTCAATGCAGAAAAGGGATTTGGGTTTATTGAGCGTGAAGATGGTGACGATGTGTTTGTTCATTTTTCTGCTATTCAACAAGATGGGTATAAGTCGTTAGAAGAAGGTCAACAAGTGGAGTTTGATATTGTTGATGGAGCACGTGGGCCACAAGCGGCTAATGTTGTGAAACTGTAAAAATTAAGTTTTTGGAAAAGATAGAGCTGTATTTTTAGCAGCATTATATAGATGGCGAAAGCTCTTGCTCGTAACAAGGGCTTTTTTGTTTTAGAGGAGTTGTCAAAAAGTTGTTTCTTTTCTGTAACTAATTGTCCACAGTTACATTCGTTATTCACGATGTTAATAGGATAAAATAAAGATAGAAACGATGCATCTTTTCATTTCAACAAAAAACGATAAAAAAATCGCAATTCCACTAATTTTTCAAAAAAATTAGAAGGAGTTTTTAAGCCAATGTCGAAATTATAGTACATAGGCTTGAAAGGAGGAATTCATCTATGAAATTCAACATTCGTGGTGAAAATATTGAAGTAACTCCAGCATTAAAGGAATATGTAGAGAAAAAGCTAAGTAAATTAGAGCGTTATTTTGATACATTCCCAGAGATTAAGGTTAATTTAAAAGTATACTCTGACAAGCAACGTATCGAGGTAACAATTCCATTTACAGATTTATTACTTCGTGCAGAAGAAACAAATAGCGATATGTACGCTGCGATTGATTTAGTAGTTGATAAAATTGAGCGACAAATTCGTAAACATAAAACAAAAGTAAACCGTAAATTACGTGAGAAAGGTTCTATGAAAACTAACTTTATCCTTCCGGAAGCAGTAGCTGTTCTGGATGCGGTAGAAGAGGATGAATTAGAACTTGTACGTACAAAACGATTCGATTTAAAACCGATGGACGTTGAAGAAGCGATCTTGCAAATGGATATGCTAGGACATAGTTTCTTCGTCTTCACAAATGCTGATACAAATGAAACTAATGTTGTATATGGCCGTAAAGATGGGAAATATGGTTTAATCGAAACTAAATAATCATTCAAAAGCGCAGCCAAAATGGCTGCGCTTTTTTTATATGTTTTTGCCTTCCTATCTTGTAATATTGATATGAATTTAAATGGCTTATTCGTAATGAAATTTAGAAGTCATGTTTTGTAACGGTCAATTGTATTACTATTCCAAAAGGATCTCGCACAATGGCGTAACCAGGGCTGAAGGAGTTTTTTTCAAAAGGTGTTAAAATATAAACCTCATCATGTTGAATTAGATTGTGATAGAGTGCTTCAATGGTTTGGAAATCTTTAGATTGAATGCATAATGATGAGCTATTACTTAATTGCCAAGGGCGTGTGGAATCCACTGCCTGTTCTGCAATCATAATTTTATTAGTGCCAATTTGTAAAACGGAATGGGTAATATAATGTTCTTGGCTTTCTTTATACGTGAAATTCGGGTCTATTTCTTTCATTTCTTTATAATTCTTTTTAAATAAAACTTTTGCGTCTAAATACTGTTCGTAAAATGCAATTGCTTTAGCACCTTGCCCATTTAATGATAAAAAAGGGATTACTTCAAAGTTCATTGTATTGCCTCCTTCATATATGTTTACACTTATTACTATACAAATATAAGGTGCCAATATGTGGCACCTATAGGGAGAGTTTATGAAAAAAGTTGAGCGTTTAAATCAGATGCTACGTTTTATTAATCAAAAACAAATATTCACATTGAAAGATTTAATGGATGAATTTCAAATTTCAAAAAGGACAGCTTTACGTGATATTGCATCATTAGAGGAAATGGGTGTGCCTCTTTTTGCAGAGTATGGTCGGTATGGAGGGTATCGTTTAATAAAAACGATGACATTACCACCGATTTCATTTACAAATCATGAAGTTTTTGCACTTTATTTTGCAATGCAAGCACTAAGTAGTTTTGTAAGTATTCCTTTTCAAATCTCGTTTCGTTCCATTAATAAGAAATTTTTAGATAGTGTTTCGTCAAAACAGCGTGAGCAAATTGAAAACTTGCAAAAAAGAGTGTCCTTTTTTCATTTGGAACAAGCACATGAATGTGGTTATCTAGAAGAGATTTTGTTAGCTGCTGTTCAAAATAGGGCTTTAACTATAAACTATGTAACGCCGAAACAAACGACAATGCGCCGTATTCAGCCGATTTCGATTTATGCAATGAAAGGTTATTGGTATTGTCAGGCTTACGATTTAGATAAAGCGACTTATCGAGTGTTTCGCTGTGATCGTATTAGGTCGTTAGAAATGGTAGATGCTCAGGATAGTCTGGATTTGGAAAATATAAATATACATAACGCACATAGTCTTTGGAAGGCAACTGAACAAGCTATTCAATTTAAATGCTCAATTACTGCGAGGGGGATAGAGATATTCAAGCGACAACAATATTCTTCGATGAAATTATGGGAAGAATGTGAAGATACATATTTAATAGGAACTTATGAGCCTGCTGAAATCAACTTTATCATTTCATATCTAGCTAGTTTTGGTAAAACTATAAAAATAATTGAGCCATCTTCTTTAAAAGAGAACTTGAAAGAATACTACTTAGATTTAATACAAAATTTGTAACGAAGAGATAGTAGTTTGTTGGAAGAAATAAAATAAAATAAAAACTTTTTCTGAATCTACGGCTCGACATTTGGACGATTGTTGTCATAGTTATAAGACAAGTGTTACAATTATCATTAGGTTTATACATTTTAGCTTTTTAAATTAGGAGAAAAATTGGCATAACATAAATTTGATTTTTATAACGACTGATTGTAAAGAGAAAAAGAAAGCAATCGGAAGTTTTATTTTAATAAAAGAGGAGCGTATTTCCTATGATCGGTATTTTAAAAAAGGTATTTGATGTCAACCAACGCCAAATTAAACGTATGCAGAAGACAGTGGAGCAAATTGATGCATTAGAATCATCTATTAAGCCGCTAACTGATGAACAATTAAAAGGAAAGACGATTGAATTTAAAGAACGTCTAACAAAAGGTGAGACAGTAGATGATCTACTTCCTGAAGCTTTTGCGGTTGTTCGTGAAGCAGCGAATCGTGTTCTTGGAATGCGTCCATATGGCGTACAGCTAATGGGTGGTATCGCCTTACATGAAGGAAATATCTCTGAGATGAAAACAGGTGAAGGTAAAACGTTAACATCTACTTTACCTGTATATTTAAACGCATTAACAGGAAAAGGTGTTCACGTTGTTACAGTCAATGAATACTTAGCGCAACGTGATGCGAGCGAAATGGGACAACTTCATGAGTTCCTTGGCCTAACTGTAGGGATTAACTTAAATAGTATGTCACGTGAAGAGAAACAAGCTGCTTATGCTGCTGATATTACGTATAGCACAAATAACGAGCTTGGGTTCGATTACTTACGTGACAACATGGTGTTATATAGAGAGCAGTGCGTTCAGCGTCCACTTAATTTTGCTATCATCGATGAAGTCGATTCTATTTTAGTCGATGAAGCACGTACGCCGCTTATTATTTCGGGACAAGCTCAAAAATCAGCAGAGCTATACATGTTTGCAAATGCATTCGTTCGTACATTAGAAAATGAAAAAGAATATTCATTTGATGTGAAAACGAAAAATGTAATGTTAACAGAAGATGGTATTACGAAAGCTGAGAAAGCTTTCCATATCGATAACTTATTCGATTTAAAACATGTAGCACTTCTTCACCATATTAATCAGGCGCTTCGTGCACACGTTGTTATGCACCTTGATACAGATTATGTTGTACAAGAAGGCGAAATCGTAATCGTAGACCAATTCACTGGTCGTCTTATGAAAGGTCGTCGTTATAGCGAAGGTTTACATCAAGCTATTGAAGCAAAAGAAGGCGTAGAAATTCAAAATGAAAGTATGACGCTTGCAACAATTACGTTCCAAAACTACTTCCGTATGTACGAAAAATTATCTGGTATGACTGGTACAGCGAAAACGGAAGAAGAAGAATTCCGTAGTATTTACAATATGAATGTTATCGTAATTCCAACGAATAAAGATATTATTCGTGATGATCGTGCTGATTTAATCTTCAAATCAATGGAAGGTAAATTCAATGCAGTTGTTGAGGATATTGTAAATCGTCATAAGCAAGGGCAACCTATTCTTGTTGGTACAGTTGCAATTGAAACGTCAGAGCTTATTTCAAAAATGTTAACACGTAAAGGTGTACGTCATAATATCTTAAATGCAAAAAACCATGCGCGTGAAGCAGATATCATTGCAGAAGCTGGTATGAAAGGCGCTGTAACAATTGCGACGAATATGGCTGGTCGTGGTACGGATATTAAGTTAGGCGACGATATTAGAAACGTTGGCCTAGCAGTTATCGGTACAGAGCGTCACGAAAGTCGTCGTATTGATAATCAGTTACGTGGTCGTTCTGGTCGTCAAGGGGACCCTGGTGTAACACAGTTCTACTTATCAATGGAAGACGAACTAATGCGCCGCTTCGGTTCTGACAATATGAAAGCGATGATGGATCGCCTTGGTATGGATGATTCACAGCCAATCGAAAGTAAAATGGTTTCTCGTGCTGTAGAATCTGCGCAAAAACGTGTGGAAGGAAATAACTATGATGCACGTAAGCAGCTATTGCAATACGACGATGTACTTCGTCAACAACGTGAAGTAATTTATAAACAGCGTCAAGAAGTAATGGATTCAGAGAACTTACGCAGTATTATTGAAGGTATGATGAAATCTACGATAGAACGTGCTGTTGCACTTCATACGCAAGAAGAAATCGAAGAAGATTGGAGCATTAAAGGTCTTGTCGATTACTTAAATACAAACCTTCTTGAAGAAGGAGATGTAAAAGAAGAAGAGTTACGTCGCCTTGCTCCAGAAGAAATGAGCGAATCAATCATCGCGAAATTGTTAGAGCGTTATAATGAAAGAGAGAAGCTTCTACCTGAAGAGCAGACGCGTGAATTCGAAAAGGTTGTTGTATTCCGTGTTGTAGATACGAAATGGACAGATCATATCGATGCAATGGATCACCTTCGTGAAGGTATTCATTTACGTGCTTACGGACAAATCGATCCACTTCGTGAATACCAAATGGAAGGGTTCGCAATGTTCGAGTCGATGATCGCTTCTATTGAAGAGGAAATCTCTCGTTACATTATGAAAGCTGAAATTGAGCAAAACTTAGAGCGTCAAGAAGTTGTTCAAGGTGAAGCTGTTCATCCATCAAGCGATGGCGAAGACGCGAAGAAAAAACCGGTTGTAAAAGGTGACCAAATGGGACGCAACGATTTATGTAAATGCGGTAGTGGCAAGAAATATAAAAACTGTTGTGGCATTGGGCAGTAATAGGGAACTGTAGTTCAGGCTGCTTTGCAAACTTTTACATCAAAAATGTATAATGAAAAGGTTTAAACTCTCTCCGTAATAAGTGGAGAGAGTTTCCCTTGTTTTCATATGAAAGTAACAGCAATTACATAGAGGTGAAGGAAATGGAATTAGTAGAAATTAGGCAAGAACTAGAAAAAATGGCTAAGAGATTAGCGGCTTTTAGGGGGTCTCTTTGACCTTCCTACTAAGGAAAAACAAATTGCAGAATTAGAAGAAACGATGATGGGCGCAGGATTTTGGGATGACCAACAAGGCGCACAAGCTGTAATTAATGAAGCGAATGCGCTGAAAGATATGGTTGGAAGGTTCCGTCAGTTAGATGAGACGTTCGAAAACTTAGAAATGACGCATGACTTACTTAAAGAAGAGTATGATGAAGATTTACATGAGGAACTAGAATCAGAAGTGAAAACTTTAATTCAAGAAATGAATGAGTACGAGCTGCAGTTACTATTAAGCGATCCTTATGATAAAAATAACGCTATTTTAGAATTACACCCAGGTGCAGGTGGAACAGAGTCACAAGACTGGGGTTCTATGTTATTACGTATGTACACGCGCTGGGCTGAAAAACGTAGGTTTAAAGTAGAAACGGTTGACTACTTACCGGGCGATGAAGCTGGTATTAAGAGTGTTACATTATTAATTAAAGGTCATAACGCTTACGGTTACTTGAAAGCGGAGAAAGGTGTACATCGTCTTGTACGTATTTCACCGTTCGATTCTTCAGGTCGTCGTCATACATCGTTCGTATCTTGTGAAGTTGTACCTGAATTCAATGATGAAGTTGAAATTGAAGTGCGTACAGAAGATTTGAAAATAGATACGTATCGTGCAAGTGGTGCAGGTGGACAGCACGTTAATACGACAGATTCAGCAGTTCGTATAACTCATCTACCAACAAACACGGTTGTAACATGTCAGTCAGAGCGTTCTCAAATTAAAAACCGTGAGCATGCGATGAAAATGCTAAAAGCGAAATTATATCAAAAGAAATTAGAAGAACAACAAGCACAATTAGATGAGATTCGCGGAGAGCAAAAAGAAATTGGATGGGGCAGCCAAATCCGTTCTTACGTATTCCACCCGTATTCTCTTGTGAAAGACCATCGTACAAATACAGAAGTTGGTAACGTACAAGCAGTTATGGATGGGGAAATTAATCCGTTTATTGATGCGTATTTACGTTCTCGTATTTAGTAAGAGAAAAAGCCAACAGAATTGTTGGCACATGCTGAGGTCCAAGAGGATATAAAGAGGCTTATCTTATTTATATTGATGAAATAAAGAGGAAGAGAAGTTGGAAACGACAACTTCTCTTTTTGATGAGATTATATGTAGAATACAATGCCGTATATTGTTTTGTAAAAGGTAGAGAATAGTAAAACAAAGTGGTAATAGAGTAGGACTTTATATAGAATTTCTCAGTTTTGATTGGAGAAAAAGGCTCTTTATAGAACTTTCTAAGGTGTTCACAGAATTGAAACAATTTATGAAAGCTTATTTTATTAGGCTTCTCACTATATTTGTGAAAAATATGAAATACACCTTAGTTTTTCTATATAAAGATAATGCTTATAATGAATATTGAATGTGTTATGAAAACTATTGCCTAGTTATGAATGAAAAGAATATCAACAATGGGGAGCGATAGAAGTGAAAAAGAAATTGTTGGCTATTACGCTGGGGACATCAGTCGTTTTTGCTTTAGGAGCATGTGGAAATAAAGAAGAGAGTAAACCATCAAAACAATCTGCAAGCACAGATAGCGCAGAGCAAATTTACCAAAAAAGTTGTATAGGTTGTCACGCTAAAGATTTATCAGGAGCAACTGGACCAGATTTACGAAAAGTAGGACAGAAATATGACGCAGCAGAGATTGAAAAGATTATTGAAAAAGGCCGCGGTTCAATGTCACCAGGAATTATTCAAGGTGAAGATGCGAAAAAAGTAGCTGAATGGTTAGCGGAGCATAAATAAGAAACGTAATTAATAAACGAGCTGATTGTATAACTTGACCGAAAAGTGCTTCGAGTTAAGTAATTACATGAGCTCGTTTACCTTTTATTAGTATGTAACATAACTGTAACAAAATTGTATCCGAATTGGAAACCGATTGATGTTACAATGGGGTTTGTAGAATTTTGATGAAATATATTACATAGAGTAGCGTTGCTAATAAAAAGCATGTATGGAAGCTACCTTCAACAAGAATGGTCGAATGAAAATAAAGGTTTTTCTTTTATTTTCAAATGTACAGAAAAGTATTTCTAAAAAAATCATTAAGTATTGGGTGATAAATAATGATAAAAATGACGAATGTTTATAAGGAGTACCCAAATGGTATGAAAGCCATTGCTGGTCTCACAGTTAACATTAAACAAGGTGAATTCGTATACGTAGTTGGACCGAGTGGAGCCGGAAAATCTACATTTATTAAAATGATGTATCGTGAAGAGAAGCCATCTACAGGATCAATTAATGTAAATGGACTTGTAATTGAAACATTAGCAGAAAGAGATGTTCCATATTTCCGTCGTCAATTAGGCGTGATTTTCCAAGATTTTAAATTGCTACCTAAATTAACGGTATATGAGAATGTTGCGTTTGCTTTAGAAGTAATTGAAGAAGAGAAGGAAGCGATTCGTGAGCGCGTTACAGAAGTGTTAGGTCTTGTTGGTCTTGAAGAGCGTGCCGATGCACTTCCAAATGAGCTTTCGGGTGGAGAGCAACAACGTGTGGCGATTGCAAGAGCGATTGTAAATAAGCCAAAGGTTGTAATTGCCGATGAGCCAACAGGTAACTTAGATATTGAAACAGCTCTTGATATTATGAAGATTTTTAAACGTATTAATGAGCGTGGTACAACGATTGTTATGGCGACACATAACGCAGATATCGTAAATACAATTCGTCATCGTGTAATTGCAATTGAAGGCGGAAAAATTGTTCGAGACGAGATTGAGGGAGGATACGGATATGAAGGCTAAAACCCTTAGTCGACATTTGCGAGAAGGTGTGAAAAATCTATCCCGTAACGGATGGATGACATTTGCTTCTGTAAGTGCAGTAACAGTTACATTATTACTTGTAGGTGTCTTTTTGACAGCGATTATGAATATGAACCATTTTGCGACGAAAGTAGAGCAAGATGTAGAAATTCGTGTGCATGTTGATCCAGCAGCAAAAGAAGCTGATCAAAAGAAATTAGAAGAAGATATGAGTAAAATTGCGAAAGTAGATTCTATTAAATATTCTTCTAAAGAAGAAGAGTTGAAACGTTTAATTAAAAGCTTAGGCGATAGTGGAAAAACGTTCGAGTTATTTGAGCAAGATAACCCACTGAAAAACGTATTTGTTGTAAAGGCGAAAGAACCAACAGATACGGCAACAATTGCGAAAAAGATTGAGAAAATGCAGTTTGTAAGTAATGTTCAATACGGTAAAGGTCAAGTTGAAAAATTATTTGATACTGTAAAAACTGGTCGTAACATCGGGATTGCGTTAATTGCGGGTCTTCTATTCACAGCGATGTTCTTAATCTCTAACACAATTAAAATTACAATTTATGCTCGTAGTACTGAGATTGAAATTATGAAACTTGTTGGTGCAACAAACTGGTTTATTCGTTGGCCGTTCTTGTTAGAGGGATTATTCCTAGGAGTATTAGGATCAATTATTCCAATTGGCCTAATTTTAGTTATGTATAATTCGTTGCAAGGTGTGTTTAATGAAAAACTTGGCGGAACAATTTTCGAGCTTCTACCATACAACCCATTCGTATTCCAATTAGCTGGTTTATTAATGTTAATCGGTGCATTAATCGGTATGTGGGGAAGTGTAATGTCAATTCGTCGCTTCTTAAAAGTATAAAAAGTTGCAAACATAATTCGTACAAGCTTATCATATAGTAGAAATAGGTAAAGGCATCACACATCGTGTGATGCCTTTTGCTACACCACCTGTGTGTTCTGGAAAGGGGAATTCCGCATTGAAACGTAGAGTTGCAATTATTGGAATGGTTGTTGCATTTTTAATTGGTGCTGGTGGGATGTTTGGTGGTATGTACTGGTTTGGGATAAACCCAGCGTATGTAACACAAACAGTATCGAATGGTAATGCTGGCACAGCGCAAGGAAATTTGGTAAAGATTAATGAGGCGTATGCACTAATTGATTCACGTTATGTGGAAGACGTGAAAGACGACAAATTAGTCGAAGGTGCGATACAAGGAATGTTGTCTACGCTGAAGGACCCTTATTCCACGTATATGGATAAAGAAACGGCAAAACAGTTTAGTCAGTCACTGGATCCTGAACTTGAAGGGATTGGAGCTGAAGTGAACAAGACGGACGGTAAGCTTATTATCGTATCGCCAATTAAAGGTTCACCAGCAGAAAAGATAGGAATTAAACCGAATGACCAAATTTTATCTGTAGATGGAAATAGTGTGAAAGATTTATCACGTGAAGAAGCAGTATTAAAAATTCGTGGTAAAAAAGGAACGACTGTTGCAATTGAAATTAAGCGCGCAGGAGTGGCTGATCCGATAGAATTTAAAATTAAGCGTGAAAAGATTCCGATTTTCACTGTATTTAGTTCCGTAAAGCAAGATAGCGGAAAAGATATCGGTTATATGCAAATTACTTCTTTCGCTGAAAATACTGCGAAAGAATTTAAGGATCAGTTAAAAGAGCTAGAGAAGAAAAACATAAAAGGCTTAGTTATTGACGTGCGTGGTAATCCTGGTGGTTATTTAAATAGTGTAGAAGATATACTAGGAGACATCATGACAGATAAAAAGCCAATGCTACAAGTAGAACAGCGAAATGGTGAGAAGAAGAAATTCTCTACGGAACTGAAAGAGAGAAAGTCATATCCAATTTCAGTATTAATTGATAACGGAAGTGCTTCTGCTTCAGAGATTTTAGCTGGTGCGCTAAAAGAAGGAGAAGGATACGATTTAATTGGTGAAAAAACGTTTGGTAAAGGTACTGTTCAACAGGCTGTTCCATTTAAAGATGGCAGCAACATTAAATTAACAATGTTTAAATGGTTAACACCAGATGGCAATTGGATTCATAAAAAAGGAATCGCGCCAACTGTAGAAGTGAAGCAACCAGATTATTATCATGCGACACCAATTCAAATTGAAAAGACACTTTCATACAATTCAAATGATGTACAAGTAAAACACGCACAAGAAATGCTTAAGAGCTTAGGATATGTACCAGGACGTGAAGATGGATACTTTAGCAAAGAGACAGAATCAGCACTAAAAGCATTCCAAAATGCGAATGAGATGGAAGCAACAGGACAACTCGATAAAAAGACAGCTGAAGCGATTCAAACTAAAATCATTGAAAAAATCCGTTCTGGAGAAAATGATTTACAATTACAGACGGCATTGAAATTAATAGCGAAATAAGAAAGAATACAGGCACTTTGATGCCTGTATTTTTTTATGTGTTAAATATGATAAGATAAAAAGAAAGAATGATATAAATGGTGGTGAATGAATTCGTGGAGGCATGGCTTTTTGAAATACTACGAGCAGTTGGACGTTTTTTCTTACACCCTGCTGTCTATGTATTTTTAATTAGTAGTATCTTCGTTGGATACTTACGTATATTACGAGAACGAAAAGATTTTTCTTTTAAAGTATATGATATTTGGTTTGAACTACGAACAACTCTATTTGCAGGTATTGGGTACGGATTAATCGTATCTATTATTACGATTGGGCTTGGGCTTGTTGTTTCAAAAGCGAGTTTATGGGCAATTTTACTTTGGACGTTATTATTCGGATTAACTGCTATGTATCGATATTTATCTGTAGCTTATACTTTCGGAATCGCGATTGCACTCGTGTTGTTGTCGTCTAAGATGCCAGTTTCCTTCTTACAGCTTGGAGAAGGTGAAGAGGGTACGATTGTATCCCTTGCTATTTTACTAGGCGTTATGCTCGTTGTAGAGGGTTTATTAATCTCTAAAAATGCAGTTCGTTATTCTACGCCGAAAATTAACAAAGGTAAGCGTGGGCTACGAATTGGACTACATGAATCCAATCGTTTATGGCTTGTACCAGTATTTATTCTTATACCAGGAGACGCGGTGACAGGATTTATTTCTTGGTGGCCTGTCGTTTCAATAGGTTCGACTACATACTCTTTATTCCTCGTTCCATTTTTAATTGGATTTATGAGAAAGGTTAGAAGTTATGAGCCGACGGAAGCTTTATTATTTACAGGAAGACGCGTCTATGGTTTAGCGGGGCTCGTACTCGTTTTAGGTATCGCAAGTTACTGGTGGCACGTACTCGCAATTATCGCGATGGGAGTCGCAATGCTTGGACGCTTTACAATCTCGATGCAAGAGAAAATTGCAGACGAGAAAAGACCAGCATACTTTGCCGCACGTAATGATGGACTTGTTGTGTTAGATACAATTCCGAATACAATTGGGGCAGAGATGAATTTAAAGCCTGGAGAAGTTATTACGAAAGTAAATGGAATCATTCCAAGAAGTACCGAAGAGTTTTATGACGCGCTTCAAACGAAGACGACAGGAGCGTTTTGTAAATTAGAAGTAGTAGATACAAATGGTGAGCTTCGTCTTGCTCAAACGGCATTATACGCCGGGGGACATCATGAATTAGGTGTTGTATTTGTTCAGCAAGAGCACGAGTGGGATTCGGAAGCTATATAAAGTAAAATGGAAACCTTCATCAAATATAGATGAAGGTTTTTTTAGTTTCATAGACGGATAACTTGAATAATTATTTGATAATGGTTATCATTTAGAGAGTCTTTTAATTTGGAAAAGGGAGGAAAGATATGCTACGTAAATTTTTTTCTTACTATAAACCGTACAAAGGTTTATTCGTACTCGATTTTTCCTGTGCAGTTATCGCAGGTTTACTCGAACTTGGTTTCCCGCTTATCGTAAATCAATTTATTGATAAGTTATTACCAGGACAAAACTGGACGCTTATTTTATGGGCTTGTTTCGGCTTGTTCGTAGTTTATGTGTTAAATGCAGGTTTGCAATATGTCGTTACATATTGGGGACATATGCTTGGGGTTAACATTGAAACAGATATGAGGCAGAAATTGTTTGATCACATTCAAAAGCTATCATTCAGATTTTTTGATAATAATAAAACAGGTCATTTAATTTCACGTCTTACAAACGATTTAATGGAAATTGGGGAAATTGCTCACCATGGACCAGAAGATTTATTCATTGCCATTATGACTTTAGTTGGAGCATTTTCATTTATGATGATGATTAACTGGAAGTTAGCACTTCTAACATTCTTCGTAATCCCGTTCTTATTATGGTTGGCACTTTACTTCAATAAAAAAATGACAGGTACGTTTAGACGTTTATTCTCAGACGTTGCTGATTTCAATGCATGTATCGAGAACAATGTAGGTGGTATCCGCGTTGTACAAGCATTCGGAAATGAAAAGTTTGAGAAAGAGCAATTTGCTGTAAATAATGCTCGTTTCCGTACAACAAAATTAATGGCGTATAAAATTATGGCGTTAAATTCATCGATTAGTTATATGCTGATGCGTCTTGTAACACTCTTTGTATTAATATGTGGTACATGGTTTGTTCTGCAAGGTGAATTAACGTACGGTGGATTTATTGGATTCGTTTTATTAACGAATATTTTCTTCCGCCCAATTGAAAAAATTAATGCGGTTATTGAAAGTTATCCGAAAGGAATCGCTGGTTTTAAAAGATATGTAGAACTTCTGGAAACAGAGCCGGATATTGTAGATTCTAAAGATGCAATAGAAGTTAAACATGTACACGGCGATATTCAATACAATAACATCACGTTCGGATATGAAAATAAAGAGCCGATTTTAAACGATATTAGTTTGAAAATACATGCAGGTGAAACAGTTGCTTTCGTTGGACCATCAGGGGCAGGGAAAACAACACTATGTAGTTTATTACCTCGTTTTTATGAACACTCATCTGGATCAATTCAAATTGATGGCATTGACACCAAAGAGATGACGTTATCGTCACTTCGTAAGCAAATCGGAATTGTACAGCAAGATGTTTTCTTATTCTCAGGAACAATTCGTGAAAATATCGCTTACGGAAACTTAAAAGCTTCAGAATCTGAAATTTGGCAGGCGGTAAAACGTGCTCAGCTAGAGGACTTAATTTACTCGCAACCAGACGGTTTAGATACAGTTATCGGTGAGCGTGGTGTGAAACTTTCAGGAGGACAAAAGCAGCGCTTAGCAATTGCCCGTATGTTCTTGAAGAACCCGCCAATTTTAATTTTAGATGAAGCAACTTCTGCGCTAGATACAGAGACAGAACTTGCTATCCAAAAATCACTTGCAGAACTATCTGTTGGCCGTACAACATTAGTTATCGCTCACAGGCTTGCAACTATTAAAAATGCAGATCGCATCGTCGTTGTAAATAAAGATGGTATTGCAGAACAAGGTTCACATGAGGAACTAATCAAACGAGGCGAGGGTTACAGCCGATTGTATGAGGCGCAGTTTAGTTCGTAAATATAATTTCTGCTGAATTAGTGCACCATAAGTAAGTGGAAATCTTATTTGGGAGGCTACAAAGCATGATTGTAACAACAACTTCTACAATTCAAGGGAAAGAAATTATTGATTATATCGATATCGTTAATGGCGAAGCAATCATGGGTGCGAATATCGTGCGTGACCTTTTCGCCTCTGTCCGTGACGTTGTCGGTGGTCGCGCAGGCGCCTACGAAAGTAAATTAAAAGAAGCGCGCGACATTGCAATGGAAGAGATGAAAACTCTCGCAAGACAAAAAAATGCGAACGCCATTGTTGGTATCGACGTGGACTACGAAGTAGTTCGCGAAGGAATGCTAATGGTTGCGGTGAGTGGGACTGCTGTCCGTATATAAAGTGAAAAGCCGTGCTGGTGCACGGCTTTTTGTTGTTATTGTGTCTAACATGATAGGTAGGGTGATATTCTATGTCGAAGCCTCGATATTTCTTGGGAAATGTGGAAGGTCCCGTCGATATATGGGGAAGACATTAGAGTGCTTCTTTACACTGCCGAATTCGAACTAATAATTTTTCGTATTCTTGTTCGAGAAATGTGATGTCATCATGCTGATTTGGGATAGAAATCCGGCTGATGATTTCTGTTAATTTTGTTTGTAATCGTAATAATTCTTGTTCAGTAACGTTTACAGAAGCTTGGGTGGTTCTTTTTGTGTATTGCTCGTAATTGCCGTGGAATATTCTTGGTTCGCTCTCATCTACTTGTAGAATATGGTTTGCAACAGAACGAATAAAGGCACGGTCATGGCTAATGAAAAGTATTGTACCAGGATACTCCTGTAACATGCTTTCTAATTCTTCTTGCGTTGCCAAGTCTAAATAGTTTGTCGGTTCGTCGAGCAGAAGCATATTATAGTTTCCTAAAAATACTTTTGCGAGTGCAACCTTCATGCGTTCTCCACCACTTAAGATGTGCACAGGTTTATGAACATCTTCACGGCGGAATAGGAGCCGTGCAAGTATTGTTCGAACGAACGATTCTGTATAGTTTGTTTCTTCTAGAACGTTTTCTAAAATTGTTTTATCTGTTTTTAAAATAGATAATGTTTGTTCAAAGTATCCAATTTTACAACTTTTCGAAAGCTGAATGCCACGCTCGTTCGTGAGAAGCATTTTGAACAAAGTTGTTTTTCCACTTCCGTTTTCCCCTAAAATAGCAAGCTTTGCCCCAGGGACAATTGTTCCATTCATATTTTTAAATAATGTGCGATCCCCTATTTTCTTCGTTGTTTTATTAAACTGAACAACTGCTTTACTATGAATTCGTGTGTGGTATTGTACGTCAAACTGAGCTTGAGAAAAGTCTTTCGGTTTTTCTTTCTGTTCCAACTGTTCAAGGCGTGTTTCTAGTGCTTTCGCTACTTTGCTAACATTTTCTTGCCCATGAGCCCCGCTGCACTTATAAAGTTTAGATTCAGATGAACTGAACCGTGTTGGGATTTTTGTCATGCTAGAAGCACGTTGCTTTCTTTGTGAAATTGACTGTTCTAACCGATTTTTTTCTTGTATATATTGATCATATTCTGCTTGCTTTTGTATTCGCTCACGTTCTTTTTGCTTTCGATAGTTTGAATAATTACCTTTATATTCTTGAATAGTACCGTCTTCAACTTCGATGATTTTTGTACATATGGCATCTAAAAGATCACGATCATGCGATATTAAAACAAGTGCTCCTTTATAAGATAAAAGTGCCTTTTCTAATTGCTCTGTACCGAACATATCTAAGTGACTTGTTGGCTCATCAGCAAATAGAATGCCTGCATCTTGTTCGAGGGCATGGGCGATCTTTAGGCGCATTCGTTCACCGCCGCTCATTGAATTTGCGGCGTTTGAAATATTCCATTTGCCCTTAGCGAGGGAAGAAGCGGTTTCCGGTATCCCCTCGCTAAGCTGTGGAATGATGGCGATAGAACTATGATGAGTTACTGTGCCTTTGTCAGCTTCTATTTCTTTACTTAATATTTGTAATAACGTAGATTTTCCAGCTCCGTTGACTCCGACAATCCCTATACGATCGTTTGCTTGAATTTCTAGTGATGGTAACGTAAATATGGTGCGATCACCAAAGCTCTTTTCGATATTACGTGCGATTAAAATAGTCATAAAAAAACCTCCCTAGTTTCACTAGAGAGGATAAATGTCGCCCTTCAATGTAAAAATCGTACATAAATAAACGATTTTTTACATGATCGTATCGAAAGAAAGTATCGACAAATGGACAGACTAATCCTCTGCTAATTTTCATCATTTTTGTTCACTATTTGTGATGGATGAAATAAATAAGAGAATTAGAACTTCATTGGTCAAAGTACCTTCCTTTCATAATATTATTTTTATTGTATGCGCATACAAATGGATTTGTCAAACTTATTTCTGTGTGCTATTTTTGAATTTATTATTATACAATTGTGCTTTTGCCAGCGCCTCAGCATCGTTCTTGATTTCATCTAGTCCATTCGCATCCCCAATAATATACCCTTCAAATGATGAACCAACAAAATCAAAGATATATTGAAACTGGGCGATAAGCGGCAATGCTTTCAGTTTTGGACTGTCTCCGCCAACGATGACAACGTACATTTTTTTGCCTTTCATTTTTTCTTTGAAATGAAGAGATTTATCACGCAAGCTTTGTGACCAGCGATCAACGAAGTTCTTCATGTGGCCGCTCATTCCGTACCAGTATAGCGGTGTAGCGAAGATAATTGTGTCGTGCTCTAGCATGCGCTCAATTAACTGCTCGTAGTCATCATTTACAGGTTGAAATCCTTCTACATTATGGCGCTGATCTATGATTGGGTGGACGATATGATCACGCAAGTAAATTTGTTCTGTTTCAATCCCATCAATCACCATATGTGTTAAAGCTTCCGTATTTCCGTTTTGTCTTGAACTGCCATGTATAACAAACATGTAATCATCCCTTTTCTTTTGCTTGTTTTAGGAGTGAAACGTGTTTTTGTAAATTCGTTTGAATGTTGGAAAGTAATGTGATTTGCTTCGTTACCTCATCAAGTTTGTCTTCGTAAAGTGCAAGGATACTACTACACGGATTTTCGTAGAGATGTGGCTCGATTTCAAGGCAACGTAGCATTCGTTCTGTTTCTTCTAAATTTAAGCCGATTTGCAAGTACATTTGAATCAGCTCTACTTTTTCGATTGCACTTTCATCAAAATCACGGTAGCCATTTGCTAGGCGTTTCGAAGGGAGTAATCCCTTTTCTTCATAATGTCTTAGTGCCCTTTCGCTAACCCCAGTTTCTTTTGATAACTCTCCAATTCGCAATGCGTTTCACTCCTTTTACATGTATTGTAAACCTTCACACTAATGTGAAGGTCAACTCTGTTTTTTCGCAAAAGAATCTACGTGTTTTAAAAAGACTTGAATAGCTTTAGACGGGATAAAATATTTGCCGCGCACGATGGAGAATGGACGGATTAGCTCTTCGTTCGGAACAGGGATGTGGAATATTTCTTGTGCTAATAGTTCTTTTCGAACAGTCCAATCTGAAAGGATAGCGATGCCAAGACCGGCTGCAACGGCTTCCTTCACGCTTTGAATACTGCTAAATGTAAAGAAGCGCTTCATTTTTAAATGATGTTGGTGTATAAAGCGATCGCTATAGGCACGTGTGCCAGAGCCGCTCTCCCTTAATACCCAGACTTGATCTTGCAATGTATTTTCGTTAATTCCCTCGATATGGAGCAATGGGTGGTTTGGCGGGACGACGAGTTTCATTTCATCTTGCATAAAAGTTTCAACATCTACGTCAGCGTATACGACTTGGCCTTCCACTAAGCCGATATCAATTTGATTAGAGCGGAGGCTTTGCAAAACTTCTTCCGTATTGGAGATAAATGTATGAACTTCGACGTGTGCATTTTCATTGGCAAAGCGCGCAAGTATTTTTGGAAGTAAGTATTCGCCAATTGTAAAGCTAGCGCCGATGCGAAGTGTCCCTGTTACGACGTTATGCAGCGCATTAATTTCCTGTTTTGCATCTTCATAAAGTGAGAGCATCTGCTTTGCGTGTATGTATAATATGTTTCCAGCTTCCGTAACTTGGACGTGCTTTGGGGAGCGCTGTATAAGTGTAGTCCCAAATTCATTTTCCAAGTTGCGAATGTGCATACTAACGCCAGGTTGTGAAAGGTTTAATAGTTCCGCAGCACGCGAAAAATGTTTTTGTTCAACGACAGTAACAAAGATCTTTAAAATGTCGACGTTCATTTGTTAGGCCCCTTTATTTTTGCTTTTATTTTATCATAAGTATTTCTGATGATAGGGATTCAATATTGATATTAAACTTATTATTAAAACTCTCTTATAATGTAACTAGAAAGAACATGCATGTTCCAATACGATTATTGGGGTGGTACAAAGTGGAACAAACACTTGTTATACAAAAGAAGAAGGGCTTTGGATTTTCGCAAGGGATTGGGATTACGTTATTAATCGCAATCGCCGCGAAATATTTAGCAGAGCTTCCATTTTTAAATATTATGGGACAATTAGTAATCGCTATTCTAATCGGAATGGTTTGGCGCGCGGCAATCGGGATTCCTCAAGAAGCGATAGTGGGAACGAACTTTGCGAGTAAGAAGTTGCTACGCTTTGGGATCATCTTACTCGGAATGAGGTTAAATCTTGTAGATATTGCGAAGGCGGGGCCGAAAGTATTGGTCATCGCAGCGGTTGTTATTACATTTACAATTTTCGTTGTATATGGACTAACGAAAGTATTTAAAGTAGAACAGAAACTTGGAATTTTAACAGCATGCGGGACTGCAATTTGCGGAGCTGCAGCGGTCGTGGCAATTGCACCGCAAGTGAAAGCGAAAGATGAGGAAACGGCAGTTGGGGCAGCAATTATTGCAATTTTAGGTACAATATTTACACTTATTTATACGCTATTATACCCAGTGCTTGGCTTCTCACCCTACGGTTACGGGGTGTTCTCAGGGGCGACGCTGCACGAAATTGCTCACGTTATCGCTGCGGCGGCGCCAGGAGGTAGCACGGCTGTAGACATCGCAGTTATTGTGAAATTAACGCGCGTTGCGATGCTTGTGCCAGTAGCGATTTTAATTGGATTATGGTTTGGTAAGAGTGAGGACAGCAAGGAAAAAAGATCGTGGCGCGACCTTCCGATTCCTTGGTTCATCTTCGGATTTTTAGCAATGAGTGCGGTGCATTCGATTGGGATTATCCCAGAAGTTGTTGCCGGATATATTGTAGTAATTGCGTACATGCTTATTGCAATGGCAATGGCAGGGCTAGGTTTAAACGTAGAGTTTAAAACGTTCCGCAAATTAGGAAGCAGAGCATTTGTGGCAGGGTTGATTGGCTCGGTTTGCCTATCTGTTCTTGGGTATGTTCTTGTGTATGCTTTAGGATTTATGTAGTAGCAAAAAAAGAGGCATCTTATAGATGTCTCTTTTTTTTACCTTTTTTTGTAAAGATATCTTTACTTGAATTTGGAAAATATTTATAATTAAAGTAAAGATATCTTTACTTTCGAAGGTGGAGCCTATGGGTGTGAAAAATAAAATTAAGGAATTACGAAAACAACATCATATAACGCAAGTGGAAATGGCAAAGGCGATGCAGGTGACACGGCAGACGATTGTGGCGATTGAAAACCATCATTATAATCCGAGTCTAGAGCTATCCCTAAAAATCGCCAAATATTTTGGGATGAAGGTAGAGGAAATATTTACGCTGGAGTAAGGGGAGAGAAAATGAACGACACTAAAAAGTTGTATATCGCTACTGTCTTAGGATTATGTGGAGGGGACGTTTTAGTTCGTATTATGGACCCATCCATACCGATGTTATCGCTTATAGTTAGTAACATTTTAGCAATTGTATTTCTGATATTGTATACGAATTACAAAAAGCGGAAGTACAAAAAAGAAGAACTTCCAGATATAGATGAGCGGGTAAATGAAAATATAAAAAAGTATGTAAA
>NZ_JBFPJH010000268.1:0-4590 GCF_040838255.1 Bacillus sp. C30
CCATTATGATAATAGGTTTAATCGTTTTTCCTGTTTTAGAATCTTCAAATGCTTGAGCAATTTCTTCAAAAGAATAGAATTGTACAAACTTATCGAATGGGAATAGTCCTTTTTGATAGAAATTAATTAATTTTGGAATGAATAGTTGCGGTACTGCATCCCCTTCAAATACTCCTTTAATTGTAATAGCTTTTACGACAATTTCATTTGTTACGTTTAAAGTTAAATCCTTTTTACCAACAGCAACAGTTGCCATTGTACCTTTTACTCGTAAGCATTGAATGGATTGCAGTGTAACAGTATTTACGCCAGTTGTTTCAAATGAGTAATTAGCACCACCGTTTGTAATTTCTTTAATTTTGGCAACTGGATCTTCGTTTAAGCTATTAATCGTGTGTGTAGCCCCTAATTCCTTCGCTAATTCTAAACGACTATCATGAATATCAATGGCAATGATTGTAGTACATCCAGCAATTTTAGCTGCCATTAAGCCACTAAGGCCAACAGCACCGGTTCCAAATACAACTAGGCTACTACCTGGTTTTGGCTGTAATGAATTTAGGATCGTACCGCTACCAGTCATAATTCCACAACCAAGTGGTCCTAACAAACGTATATCAACATCTTTTGGTACTTTTACAGCATTATTCTCATTAACAACGGCATGGTATGCGAATGAAGATTGGCCGAAGAATTGAGAAATGTCATTATTGTTAAGATCGTGTATAGGTGTTACATGGCGTTTGTTTTTTCCAGAGAAGTTTAATTCAATCATATTTTCGCAAGCAGCAGCATTACCATCTAAGCAATTTTCACAATGACCACAGTAAGAAAATCCAAGTACAACATGGTCACCAGGTTTAAACGATGTTACATTACTTCCCACTTTTTCTACAATACCAGAACCTTCATGTCCTAAAACAACTGGTTTTGGTGTTGGCATTGTACCGTCTAAAACTGTTGCATCTGTATGACATATACCCGAAGCGATAATTTTTACTAATACTTCATCGTCTTTAATCTCGTCTAAGTATACTTCTTGCATATTAAAATCTTTTTCAGGTGTAGAAACGATAGCTTTTGTTTTCATTGTTATCCTTCTTTCTAAAAATTAAATAAGAAAAAATACTTTCAACTATCTAGGAGTCTTTTATTATTTCCTAAAATTTCGTTGGTATAATTAAAAAACAAATGAATTATTGAAACCTCGTTAGTTTAAGTTTGAACATAGTACATTGGAAACAGGTTCTTTTTGGTTAGTGAATAGTTAAATAATTAATTACCAATATATTCTATAATAATAAAACTAGAAAAAAAGAAAACATCCACTTACTGGACATTAGAATAAACAGTAGATTCCTGAATTTCAGAACCCTTAAAGTTAAAAACGGTTAGTTTTATTATGCGAATATTCCTACGTAAGAGCGTATAAATTGACGTTACTATCTAAAAGTAAGTATGATGCGATTATAGTTAGATTTTTTTAGGGGGAAGAAAAATGACAAGTTCAAATAATAAAGCGGCAAGTATTTATGAAGGAACAAATATAAACGCTTGGGGGTCTTTTGAAAATATTGAAGAAACGAAGTTATTTCATCCGATTCAAATTGGATCTTGGTCTCTTCGTAATCGCATAGCGATGGCACCGATGACGAGATGTTTTGCAAATAATGAGACTGGGGTAGTTGGTACTGATGTAGTAGAGTATTATCAAAAACGTGCTGCTGATGGGATTGGATTAATTATTACAGAAGGAATTGTCATTAGCCCGAGAGCAAAAGGGAATCCGGGAGTACCAGGTATTTATACACAAGCGCAAATGGATTCTTGGAAACCTGTTACAGAGGCAGTACATATAGAAGGCGGAACGATTATTGCTCAAATATGGCATGTTGGACGTATGAGTCATCACGAAATAATTGGTGGTCAAATGCCGCAAGCACCTTCTGCTATTGCTGCGGAGGGGAATGTTCCGCGTTTTCGTAAACCGTTTGATACACCAGAAGCAATGACAATAGAAGAAATAAAAGAAGTTATCGGTCAATATGCACAAGCCGCAAAGAATGCGATAGAAGCTGGATTTGATGGTGTAGAAATTCACGGTGCACACGGATATTTAATTGACCAATTTACTTATGAATTTGCGAATAAGCGTACTGATAAATACGGCGGTGACTTAAAACAAAGGTTAACGTTTATGAAAGAAGTTGTTCAGGCTGTAATTGAAGCAGTTGGAGCTGATAAAACGCTTCTTCGCTTCTCTGCCTTTAAAGGTGATAATCCTACTTATATGTGGGAACATCCTGAACTTGCAATTGAAACGTTTGTAAATATGTTTAAAGAAGTTGGATTAACGATGATTCACCCTTCAACGATGAATTATACGCAAGTTATTGCTGACGGCAAGAATTTTCATCAATTAGTAAGAAAGTATTGGGATAGTACTATCGTAGGAGTAGGTAATTTGAATCCGAAAGAGGCAGAAGAAGCACTGCAAGAAGGAACAATTGATGTAGCGGCGTTCGGAAGACCATTAATCGCTAATCCAGATTTTGTTCAGCGAATTAAAAATGCTGAAAGTTTGGTTGAATATGACGCGAAAGAGCATCTTGCTACGTTAGTGTGAATAAGGATAAAAAGAGAACACATGGAGTGTTCTCTTTTTATTATGGAATTTCATATATAGGGGGAAGCGGAATGAGTGAAGCGCTACTCATTATTATTAGTATATTGCTCTTTTTGATGCTACTTTTAATTGTCTTTTTTATCATTACATTTTTTATTAAAAAACGGACGCATCATTCTATATTAAAACTGCATCCATACTTAGGTAGAATGCGCTATTTACTCGAAAAAATAGGCCCGGAATTTCGGCAATATTGGTTTGATCATGATACTGACGGAAAGCCCTTTTCGCGCTACGATTTTCAAAGTGTTATGTTTCTAGCAAAATACCGTTCTGAAATACTTGGTTTTGGATCAAAACGAGATTTTGAGGAATCTGGCTATTATATTGCTAATACATTATTCCCCACATTAACAGATGAATTAAGTGTGAATCTCACGCAAGAACGTGAGGGGAAAAAATATATGATTCATAAAGAAGGGTTATTTTCAAGAAGAGAAAAATTGACAGCGGATACAACAAACCTTTGGTTGTATGAAGAAGATGATGCAATTATAGTCGGAGAAAATCGTAAATATCCATGGAAACTGTATGGGATGTTTGGAGCGTCAGCGACATCTTACGGTGCGATTGGAGAAAATTATATTTTATCAGCTGGGTTTGGTGCAAAAATGGCAGGTGGTTCGTGGATTAATACTGGGGAAGGGGGCGTCATTCCAGAACATTTACATACGGGTGCAAATATCATTGCCCAAATCGGTCCGGGATTATTTGGATACCGTGACGAGGACGGGAATTTTTCGATGAAGGAATTTATGGAGAAGGCGAAAGAAAGTAATATTAAAGCGTTTGAATTGAAATTTGGGCAAGGAGCAAAAATACGTGGTGGTCATTTAGAAGGACAGAAGGTAAATGAGAAAATCGCTTCCGTTCGGAAAGTACGAGAAGGAGAAACGATTAATTCGCCAAATCGTTTTTCATTTATTAGTAGTGCCGCAGAGGCTTTATATTTTATTCAAGATTTACAAGAAAACGGTGGTAAACCAGTGGGCATGAAAATTGTAATTGGTCAACAGAAGCCTTTGGAAGATTTATTAAAAGCAATGAAAGAATTAAACATCTATCCAGATTTTATTACAATCGACGGTTCAGAAGGTGGATCAGGGGCAACATATAAATCGATGGCAGATAGTATGGGGCTTCCGCTTATACCGGCATTACTTACATTTATTGATACAGCAAATCATTACGGTGTCAGGGATAAATTAAAGGTGTTTGCCTCCGGGAAATTAATCACGCCAGATAAAGTGGCGATTGCTTTAGCTATCGGTGCAGATGCCGTAAATTCAGCACGCGGATTTATGATGGCAAGCGGTTGTATTATGGCACTTCAATGTAATTCAGGGCAATGCCCATCGGGGGTTGCAACTACGAATCCACACTACCAAAAAGCATTAGATCCGTATGAGAAAAAATGGCGAGTAATGAACTATGTTATTAGTATGAGATATAGTTTGTTTTCATTAGCGGCAGCAGCAGGGGTAAAGAGCCCGCGCCATTTAACGAGAGAGCATATTGTGTTTAAAGATGAGATGGGGAAAGTAGTTCCACTTTCGGAATTGTTTCCTTCCGTAATTGGGAAGTAAATATGTAGCTGAACAAAAAATAATCAAAAAAGTCATACATTTGTATGGCTTTTTGGTTATGGGAAAAGTAGAAATTTATTACATGAATGTTCCCGCTTTTCGGTTGCTCTTTTTCAAACAAATTATTTGATGGAGGTGAGTTATCAGCATATTGTTTTTGATGAAAAAATGAAAAGATATCTGCATTGACAATAAAAACTAATTAGACTATAATAAATCTCGAATTCAAGATATTTTTTGAAGGATAGTCAAAATCATAAAATCAATATTTAAAATATAATCATAAGAACTGTAGTTTTTTTGTGAATTATCTCGAAT
>NZ_JBFPJH010000269.1:0-4578 GCF_040838255.1 Bacillus sp. C30
TACCGTTATACTTACCAGCTTTTTCGTTCATCGTTCCATCTTCGTTCATTACTAAGATGCGTGGTAAGTCATGGCGGTTACCTACTTCAAAGTCATTCGGGTCATGAGCTGGTGTAATTTTTACAACGCCTGTTCCGAAGTCTTTTTCTACGTACTCATCGGCAATAATCGGAATCTCACGGCCTACGATTGGAAGTGTAACTGTTTTTTCGATTAAATGTTTGTAACGATCATCTTCTGGATGAACTGCTACCGCTGTATCACCAAGCATCGTTTCTGGACGAGTAGTTGCAAGACGAATGTGACCAGAACCATCTGTTAACGGATAGTTCATATGGTAGAATGCACCTTGAACTTCTTTATGGATTACTTCGATATCAGAAAGAGCTGTACGTGTTGCTGGGTCCCAGTTGATAATATATTCACCGCGGTAAATTAAGCCTTTTTCGTATAATTGAACGAATACTTTATTAACTGCATCGGAGACATCTTTATCGAGCGTAAAACATTCTCGAGAATAATCTAACCCTAATCCAATATTTTCCCATTGTTGCCGAATATGAGAAGCATACTCTTCTTTCCATTCCCAAGTTTTTTCAAGGAATTTCTCACGCCCAAGATCGTAACGTGAAACTCCTTTTTCATGAAGTTTCATCTCCACTTTTACTTGCGTTGCAATACCAGCATGATCCATTCCTGGAAGCCATAATACATCGTATCCTTGCATACGCTTTGTGCGGGTTAAAATATCTTGAAGCGTCGTATCCCAGGCATGACCTAAGTGTAATTTAGCGGTTACATTGGGAGGTGGAAGTACAATTGTATATGATTCCTTCTCTACATCTCCTGTTACTTCGAAATATTTTCCTTCAAGCCACCATTGGTAACGACCCTCTTCTACAGACATATGGTTATATTTAGTTGATAAATTCTTTTCCGTGTTTGACATTATTTTCCCTCCTTAAAATAAAAAATGTCCCTCATCCAAAAAAGGACGAGGGACATCGCGGTACCACCTTTATTTACAAACAAATTCAGAATTTGCTTATACTCTTAATTTGATAACGGACAAATCCGTCTTTTCCTAATAAGAATCATTCCGTTCAGAAAAGATGCTCCAGGGCTACCTTCTAACATAACTATCTAGAGAATCTCCCAGCTAATGATTCCCCTCTCTAAAGACGTTTTATGTTATACTCTTCCCTCTCACAGCATTTTTATATGCGGTTTTCAAAGAATGTACTTTTAGTATAAAAGGCCCTCATGTGTTTATCAATCCCATTTATACAAAATCCAAAAATTTCTAGATAAATAATGTTTTTATCTAATACTCTGCAAGTACAATGATATTTTTTATTTATTTCCTTCAGCCACTCTCATCGTTAGTGCTAGCCATACTTAAAAACTTCCAATAAAATTGTTCATCATGATCCTATATTTACGATATTTTCATATATGTTATTTATATCTAAAAGAATAGGCATTGATATATGATTTACATGTTTTGAGCATACTACACACTTATAGTTATTATCAATATGATATTTTTTAAAATAAAAATGTTCTGTGCTGTTTAGTAGACGAAGAGTCCTACCTAAATTTTGAATGGAAAATGAATTTAAAGGTACAGATAGTCCTTTTCCTATAGCTTTTATATAGGATTCTTTTGCAGTCCATAACTCATAAAAGAGTTCAATTCTTTCCTCATCTTTTTTCTTTTGAATTGCTTGATATTCATCTTTTGAAAAAAAACGTTTAGCAATTTGAACGTTACATGGTTCCATATATTCAATATCAACACCTATTAAAGATGAACTTATTCCGACAACGATCCAATCTTTTGAGTGAGAAATATTATAATGACAATCAGGCATGCCTAATATATGTGGTTTTCCATATGTATTATGGCCTATTTTTATTCGTTCATTAGAAATATTAAACCGTTTTTTAATAAATGCCCTCACTACTATTTCTCCTAAAAGGCTTCTTTTTCCATCATCTATATTTGCAAATCTGCTGATTTTCTCTCTTTTATTCCAAGAAACATATTTGAGTAATTGATGAAACATGATATGATTTAAACCTTTATGTTGAATTGCATAGATATGTATCATTTTAAAAAGCTCCCTAACAATATCAAGAATATCTTTATATTTAAACTTAGCATTGATTCTTCTTTATAAGATTTAAAATCAATATTAAGTGACAAAAAGCTTTTTTACTCCTGAACTAAAATTATTTGCCCAATTGATAGTATGATGTCCGCCTATAAAAACCTCCCAAAAAGTCTTATATCCTGAAGCTGATAGCTTATGTTCCATCTTTCGATTACTTGTAATCATTGTTACTTCACTATCCCCTATGGGTTTATCTTCATAAGACCCCACACTTAAATAAAATTCTTGTGGGAGAGACTCATGTTTATGAAACGATTGATGAATTAGCCATTCCCATTCATCAGATGTATCTGGTTTCCACCAAAATGCACCTGACTGTGATAAAACTTTTCCTATTATTTCAGGATAAGTTAGAGCTGTGTAAATAGAAGAAAGTCCACCTAAACTAGACCCAGCAATCATACATTGATTTCTGTTAAAATTCTTTATATTATAGTTTTTCACTATCCATGGGAAAAGCTCTTCACAAAGAAATCGGCTAAACCGTTTAGAACATCCCAATTCTCTACGTCTATCCACTTGTTCTATAAATACTATTAATGGATTGATGGGTTTTCCTTGTTTGTTTAAATTTTCAATAATGATTGGCACGGGAATAGACGACAGATACACATGACCATCTAATATAAACCATATACTATCTATCCGAGAATTATTTGTATATACTGAAAAGAATCGGTCTTCTTTAAGAGCATCACTATAGATATGGTGATCTTTTATATTTTTTTCGACCATAACTTGTTCATCATGGGTTGAAATTGTAAGAGGATCTTGTTGATACTGTGATAAAATTAAAATAGACCACTGTTTGTCATATTGCTGTGAATTATTTACATCTAACTGCGAATATCGATTTTTCTCACTCCATTCAACATGCAAACCATTAGGAAAAAATTGATAAACCATTATCAATTCATTTCTCAGTATCATTTCTTGATACCAAAAATTACTGTTTTGTATATTTTTCATGGTACTAATTTCAATATTTAAGTCTCCTATTGAGGTTAATAGCAATACATTTTCTACTGAATAAGTTGCTTCAAATATAAATATTATTCGAGAAAATTCTTTACTTATTATTTCAATTAAGGGCGTTCCCAATAGTTTGATTTTCTCCCAAATACATTGTGCGTGTTCAAGTTTTTTTTGTTCAAGTGCGCTTTTAAATTCTTGAAATAACATATAATCCTCCTTGTTTCTCAATTATTCAGAATCCATATAGGAAAGTTCACAAATGCTGCTGTTCTAAAAATAAAAATTCAGAACTGGAAATATTGCTTCAATCCTATTACAGAATTTACGATATGGGAAAGCACACGCAGGACTTTAGTCCGTCTTTAGACGTGGGATGAAAAAGTATCGTTGTTGCGTAGCAACACATGGTACAGTTTATTCATATTCATGCAAAAGATGTAACAACATTTGAGAACCAACAATCTGTATGGTATGGTCACAGTAACTTATAGGGTCCGTTCTGGGAGTATCAATTGCTAAGAGCCTGTTTATAGTCTTATCTTTTTATTTAAAATAGAAATAAATCCCATAAAAACCATTTTTTTGCTTATTTTTAGTTTTCTCTCTACATTTTTGAACAATCGTCTGTATTTTTCTAACAAAGCAAATGAGCGCTCTACGATCCATCTTTTGGGGATCACTTGAAATTGATGCAATTCTGACCGCTTGGCAACTTGTACTTCAGCATTCAATAGCTTTTGAATTTCTTTTTGAAACTTTTCTCCTGTGTACCCACCATCCGTGAGGATGGCTTCTATGGTTTCTTTCAATTCAGGATATTGCTCGTACATTTCGAGTGCGCCTTTTCGCTCTGTGACATTCACAGTGGTAACATGGATCGCATGGGGAAGTCCAAGAATATCTACACTGATATGTCGTTTAATACCAGAAACTTTCTTACCACCATCATAACCTTTTTGTTCAACCGTATCTGCATTCTTAACACTTTGGGCATCGACAATATTAAAGCTAGATCTTTTGGGGCGATTCACCGCTTTCCTTATTTGCCCAACAATTTTTTTAATAAGGTCTCTAATAGACTGCTGCCTTCGGCATTAGATTTACTTCATTTTGCATAGTAGCGGTAAACATTTTACCATTTGGGATAATCTCTTGGTAAAGCACGCCACTGGCAGCCTGTACTCAGAACATAGAGTAGTGAATTGAACACATCATAAAGGTCATACTTTCGCGGACTCGTGCGTTTGCTAAATGTTTCTAGTTCTTCACGAATGATCTCGAATTTTTCACGGCTGATATCACTTGGATAAGACATACACTCATCTCCTGTTTTGCATACATCCTAACATATTTATAAGACTATAAACAGGCTCTAAGAACCTGTCTAAAATCTAGGGTATAATCTATGTAAAAAGGATGATTCCTA
>NZ_JBFPJH010000270.1:0-4558 GCF_040838255.1 Bacillus sp. C30
AAAAGGAAGCACGTGAAGCCGAGGCTAAAATGTTAGTTGAAACAGAAACTAACTCAAGCTTAACATTTGTGCAAGTTGCGGATAGTTATTTTGATTGGTATTCTCAGAGGAGAAAACAATCTTCGATTAATACCATAAAGAATGCAATTTATAATCATTTACTAAAGGAATTTGGTAAAATGAAAATTGATTGCATTACAGCTAAACATGTAATGCATTATCAAAATAAAAATATAAACAATTACTCAGCTGACACTTTAAAATTAATTCATACTGTACTATCTTCCATATTCAATTTTGCAATAAAGTTCCATGGTCTAACAAGTAATCCTGCACGCATCGCAGGTAATTTTGAGAAGGAATCAAATAAACGAATGAATTTTTGGGAATTTGATGAGTTCCAAAAATTTATCGATACTGTAGACAGCCTACTTTATGATGTATTTTTTTCTACCCTTTATTACAGTGGTGCTAGAAAAGGCGAACTGTTAGCTCTAACATGGGAGGATGTTAATTTTACCGAAAAAACAATTCGCATCAACAAAACTGAGTATAATCGCCAAATCACAAAACCAAAAACAAAAGCATCAAATAGAACTATTCTGTTACCCACTCTGGTCATCGACTTATTGAAAAAATTAAAAGAACATGCTACATTAACAGCACCAGTTAAAAATGATTATGTGGTTTTTGGTGAGTTTTATAATAGCATCGCTACCACAACACTAGATGAACGATACAATAAATATGTGGTCACTGCTGGGGTAAAAAGAATTTTACTTCACGAATTCAGACATTCACATGCATCGTATTTAATAAACAAAGGCGTCAGTCCACTTATAGTAGCCCAACGCCTAGGTCATTCAGATATAGCAACAACGTTAAATACTTATAGCCACTTATATCCATCAAAACAGACAGAAGCCCTCGCCTTCATGGAAAAGGATTTGGAGAAAAAGTTACCAAAACGTTACCAGGGTATCTAAAGACCTTGGTACTGCAACTTCAGGGTATACTTCTATATTAACTCCAGCATCTATCTCTAATCTCGATTCTTTATTTTGCTCTACCTTCGCTTTATATGCATGAGCACGGTTCATAAGACCTTTCGGAGTTAGGCAAGATAGTATCCACGTTAATTCTAAAATCTCCGGTATTTCTGTTTGTCGATAAAAAATAACGTCTTCGCTAAGTCCAAGTGATAACCAAGTAGCTGCTACCTCTTTCGTGTAACTACTGAACTTTGCTGGATCATGCACTGCATTTAACGCATGATAATCTGCTATGAAATATAACGCTTTTCCTTCTTTGTTTTTTGACATTTGTAATGCAGGTTTAATCGCACCAATATAATTGCCTAAATGCGGGTAACCTGTTGGTTTAATTCCTGTTAACATAATTTTCTCGCTCATCCTAACTCCTCCTTTCTCAAAATAAAAAACAAAAAGAGCCTCTCATCCTTAAAAAAAGGACGAGAGACTCCCGCGGTACCACCTTTATTAGCTATCATTAGCTCACTTCATACTTCGATAACGTGAAGTAACCGTCTTTACCTACTCATTTCAGTTAGAAGCTCCAGAGCCCATTCCATATTCATCCCTTACTGATTCCCACCACATATCAGCTCTCTGAAAAGTTTTGAACATGTACTCTTCTCTTTCATTGCTTTTTCGTTTTTTACAGTTTATCACATTCCCTTTCCAATTAAACCCTAATTTCCTGTTTTATATAGCAGGAATTTCCACCTTAATTGTCTAATAGTATATAGGTTTGCAGAAATACTCGAAACAACTTTGGAGGTTTTTTCATGGTAAAATATATATCCATTTTAGGTTCAACAGGATCCATTGGCACATCTGCATTAGATGTCGTTTCCGCTCATCCTGAACATTTTAAAATCGTCGGTTTAACCGCGAATTATAATATCGATCTTCTCGAAAAACAAATCGAATCGTTTCAGCCTCGTATTGTAAGCGTAGCGACAAAAGAATTAGCGGATACATTACGTTCTCGTATTTCAACAAATACAAAAATTACATATGGAACTGATGGTTTACTTGAAGTATCTACCCATCCTGATACAAATCTTGTATTAAGTTCAGTTGTCGGTGTTTCAGGTTTACTCCCAACAATTGAAGCATTAAAGGCGAAGAAAGATATCGCTATCGCTAACAAAGAAACTTTAGTTGCAGCTGGACATATTGTCACCGAACTAGCGAAACAAAACGGATGCCGCCTAATTCCAGTTGATAGTGAACATTCAGCCATTTTCCAATGTTTAAATGGGGAAAATAATAAGGAAATCGAAAAATTAATTGTTACAGCTTCTGGCGGCGCTTTTCGTGATAAAACACGTGAAGAAATGAAAACATTACAAGCGAAGGATGCTTTAAAACACCCAAACTGGTTAATGGGCGCAAAACTAACGATAGATTCTGCCACGTTAATGAATAAAGGGTTTGAAGTGATGGAAGCTAAGTGGCTATTCGATATTCCTTATGAAAAAATTGATGTTATGATTCATAAAGAAAGTATCATTCACTCTTTAGTGGAATTTATTGATGGATCAGTCATGGCACAGCTCGGTGCTCCTGATATGAGAATGCCGATTCAATATGCGTTTCACTACCCTACTCGACTACCTTCATCCTATGAAAAATTAAATTTATTAGAAATTGGTAGTTTGCATTTTGAAAAACCAAATTTAGAGAAGTTCCCCTGTCTACAATATGCATTTGAATGTGGAAAAATTGGCGGTACAACTCCAGCCGTATTAAATGCAGCGAACGAAATTGCAAATGCACTATTTCTTAAAAATGAAATTGCATTTTTCGATATCGAAAAAACAATTTACAATACAGTTGAAGCTCATCATAACGTAAAAGATCCTTCACTCGATGATATATTAGAAGCTGATCAATGGGCACGCCAATACGCAAATCAATTGTTAATGAAAAAGAGCTAAAACAGGTTTCTCTGTTTTAGCTCTTTTTTCACGTATTCAACTTCACAAATCTATAACCGTGCGTAACTAAAACTTTTAATATCGCATACCCTGGAATTGCTAAAATAATCCCCATAATTCCAAATAAATTTCCCGCAGTTAAAATGATAAATATAATAGTAATCGGGTGAATATCTAACTTTTTCCCCATGACTTGCGGAGAAATAAATTTACCTTCTGCTAATTGTACAATCATCATAACGATAATTACTTTTAACACCATTGATGGCGAGTCGATAAATGCGATAATTAAAGCTGGTGTAATTGCAATGATTGGTCCTACGTACGGAACGATATTTACAATCATCGCTAAAATAGCAAGTAGTACCGCATATTTAATACCAATAATAAGATAACCGATCAATAGCATAATACCGATAAATAAACTAACAATAATTTGTCCTCTAATATACGAACTAATCGCATAATGCATATCATCTAGTATTCTCTTCGCAGCTGGTTGTCTTTGCTCAGATATAAACTTTAAAAAATGATTCGGTAATTGCTCACCATCTTTTAAAAGATAGAACAAAATAAACGGAACCATTACAAATGTTAAAACAACTCCAGTAATTGTACTTAAAAATCCAGTTACATTTCCTGTTACTGATGATAATGATTTTGTAAAGTTCATTGTAGAATCTTTTACGATATTAGCAAAATCAATATTTAAATTTTCCTGCATTCTACCAATTACATTACTTTCTCCAAATTTACGTGCTGCCCTTTCGATTTCATGCCCGAAATATGGCAAGTTATCTATTAAAGCATTTACTTGATCTTTAATAATTGGAATAACCGTGACCGCAAGAAAAACAAATAATCCAAGAACAATTATATATATCGAGGCAATTGACACAATTCTCGACACACCTTTTCTTTCTAAAAGAGAAACGAATGGATGCAATATATAAAATAGTACTCCCGCTAATAATACTGGGAAAAAGATTGTTTTTAAAAATACGACGAACGGTGTAAAGACGAATGATATTTTTGTAAGTAATAATATATTTACAAACAGCAACGCGAATCCAAGTAGTACAGCTAAATAATTTTGTTCTTTAAAAAACTTTTTCAACTTATCTCTTTTTCTTATATTTACTTTCTCCAAATGTACCACCTCTCTAATTAGGAAAAGCCCTAAAAGGGCTTTATAAAACAATCAGTAATAGCCTTTATTTTCTTGCAGCTTTTACTACAAATGATACAATAAGAATTAACACAATTGCACCTAATAATGCTGGTACGACATGAATCCCACCAAACGATGGCCCAAAAGATCCAAATAATCTACTACCTAACCAAGCTCCTAGTAAACCAGCAATTATATTTCCAAACATACCAGCTGGAAAATTTTTACCCGTTATAGAACTAGCAATTATACCTATAATAGCACCAACTATTAATGTAATAATCCATCCCATTTTTAGTCCCTCATTTCTATTATAGTTTGTATTATCAAATACAAGAGTAGCTAAACTCTTATATAAGATTACGCATTTATCTACGCTAACCATATCCTACTATAGAAATATACCTACGAACATTTTATGT
>NZ_JBFPJH010000271.1:0-4547 GCF_040838255.1 Bacillus sp. C30
AATAAAAATAGTTTAAAGACGATGCTTCTGTTCTTCACTGTTTCACCTCGTATGAAAAATACTGTAATATAAATGATTTCTTAATTATAACAAAGGTTACAAAAAAGTAGAGGGGATAAATCTGTCTCTCTCTAAAGTAGTTTTTTATAGAAAGTCACATAAAGAGACGGTACAGTGACTATAGAAGTATTTTAGCATAAAAAAGAACTCGCCAGACGTATGACGAGTTCTTTAGTGTACTATTGCTGAATTGCTGCATCTAAAGCGATTTCAATCATTTCGTTAAATGTAGTTTGACGCTCTTCAGATGTTGTTTCTTCACCAGTGAAGATATGGTCGCTTACTGTTAATACAGATAATGCATTTACACCATATTTAGCTGCTAATGTGTAAAGAGCAGTCGTCTCCATCTCTACTGCTAATACACCGTAATCTCCAAGTTTTTTAACCATGTCCATGCTCTCACGATAAAATACATCTGCTGTTAATACGTTACCAACACGAACGTGTAATCCTTTTTCTGTTCCAGCATCGTAGGCTTTCTTTAAAAGATCAAAGTTTGCAGCAGGAGCAAAATCAAAACCCGGGAATGTTAAGCGATTCATATTAGAATCTGTACAAGCCGTCATCGCAATAATAACGTCACGTACCTTAACATCTTTTTGAATTGCACCACATGTCCCAACACGAATTAAATTTTTCACTCCGTAGCTTTGAATTAATTCGTTTACATAAATAGAAATAGAAGGAACACCCATGCCTGTACCTTGAACAGATACATGCTTTCCTTTGTAAGTTCCAGTGAAACCTAACATACCACGCACGTTATTATAACAAGTAACATCCTCTAAAAATGTTTCAGCAATATATTTTGCACGTAATGGATCACCAGGTAATAGAATAGATTCAGCAATTTCGCCTTGTTTTGCTTCAATATGTACACTCATGAAAAATCCTCCTTATAATGTATTGATAGAAATCAATATCATTTGCATTATACACTACGACTCCTTTCAATTAAAATCTTTTTTATTTGTAATATGTGCAAAAGAGGAGGATTTCATAAATCATAATCTAGAATATATATTTAAGAGGTTTTGCATGGATAAAGACAATAAAAATGGTAGGTGATATTTTGAAAAATCTTGTCATTGGGCTTATTGCACTAGTACTTATTGTGGCAGGAGGATTTTACATAAAAAAATATCAAGAAACTGTAGAAACGACCGGAGATGTTCAAGAAGTGAAATGGGATGTGAAAAATAAAAAGGGAAATAAAAAAGCCGATATTTCGTTTCAATTGCTAAATAAAATGAATAATGAAGTTCGTGGTGTGAACGATCAAATTCGAGCAGTGATAGTGGATGGAAATTTGAAAAACATACAACAAACGAAGCCTATATTTGCTGGAAATGGATCGTATAAGCTATCTTCAGATGTAGCAAAAGGTGAAGGGTACACGATATTTTTGTATGAAAATGAAAACAAGTCCGTGGAATCATTTGCTAAGAAAGATTTTGGTGAAGAAAAAAAGGAGACAAACAAGGACAAGAATAAAAAGAAGCTACCTGTCGATACTGTACTTACAAAAAATATAGGAGAGCATCAAGTGTCTCTTTTATTTGGTGCATTACATCCGAATGAGGCAACGACATTAACATTTCAGTTTCAAGCGAAAAAGGGAGAAAAACTGAAATTAAATTCAGGGAGAGGTGAAGTCAACGCGCTATATATCGTTGATGAAACGAGGGGACATTTTTTATATGCCATTCCTGTTGATACGGATGAGCAATTACAATATCGTATTACATTTCCAGAAGAAGGAACATATAAAATATGGGGGGATTTCTATATAAATGGTAAGAAGTATGAAAAGGAGTTTAGTCTACAAGTGCAAAAACGAAAAAACAGCTAAGTACTTAGCTGTTTTTTCGTTTTCCTATTAATTTTGTTACAGAGAGCATTGTAATTGGTAAAGAATGATTCTTTCGAAATGCTAAATACTTTCCACTCCATGCAGGTTTGTATTTTTCTTTAAAATGTCGTAAACCGCTGAAGCTATATGTGTAACGAACGTTATTAAATATTGCAGCAGCAACTCGTTCAGACCAGAACGATTGCGTTGATAAACCGACATTTGAGAGTGGTGCCATACCAATATTAAAGGAATGGTATTCATTTTCTTTTGCCCAGTGGAATAAGTGGATAAAAATTGCATCCATAATTCCGCTAGGGGCATCTGGATAATAACGCATTAAATCAACAGATAATATGCCACTTTGATATACTGGCATAAAGGTTGTGAATGCAATGATTTTTCCTTCTGCATCAGATAATGTAGCGATAGGGGCACGACTAATATACTCACGATCGAAGTACCCAAGTGAAAATCCTTTCTCTTTTTTTCCGCCGAGCCAAGCATCAGACACTTTCTTTAATTCCTCGTATAATTCGTCTGAGAATGGTGGCTCATGAATAGAGAATGTATAACCTTCTCGTTCAAAACGGTTGAAAGTGGCTCGCATACCAGCACGTTTCTTTCCTGTTATTGTAAACGTATTTAAATCAACGACAGCCTCTTCACCAAGTTTAAAGAAGTTGTAGCCAAAATCGTGGTATAAGCTCATCCATTTGCTTTCAATTTGATAGAATACGCAAATATACCCAAATCGATCAGCTTCAGTCAAAAATTCTTGCAACACAGTGCGGTAGGAGGATGGATCACCAATTGGATCACCTAGTACAACAAGACGTTTTCCAGTAATTGAAAAGAGAAGAAGTGCTTTTCCGTCACTACTGAAGAAGAACTGTTTATCTCCTAAAAAACCTAAATGACTAAGTACATTCCCGCCATGTTCATCTAAGAAGTTTTCTAACCTTTTATCATTAGCTGGTTGCCCGGGAAATTGACTACGGTAACGATTGGCAATTAGTGAGCCGATAAGTAAAAAAGTAGGAACGAAAAAGGCTGCTGCTAATGCACTTCGTTTAACTTGTGTAATATTTCGAACGACAAAATCAGGTTGGAACGCTTCTTTTGCACCCGCAAATAAAATACCTAAGTTTTTATATAAATATAACGTAAGCAATAAGAAGATAAATACTTTTACGATGTCAGAAAGAGAGACTTCCATTTTTTCGCGTGCAAATCTTTTACGAAGCATATACAACACAGCAAGTACGATTAATAAAATAAAGGTTTCTTCAATGTCAATTCCTTTTAGGGTATTAAAGATTGCTGCTCCAATTAAAGAAACAATCGTCATATAGTAAGAACGCTTTGTTCCATAATATATGCCTCGCGAAAGAATCAGGAGGAGAATACCGAATGTTAATGATAAGCTAAAAGAAAATTGAATAAGGTGCTTTGGAGCTAAAATATGTAAGGCGTGAGCTCGATTTATACTAGTCGGTAAAATTGTTGATAGAATAACCATTAAGCCAGCGAATACTGTTAAAGCGGCGGATGCCCATGAACCTAATTTCCCTAAAAAATCACGTTGTAAAGTCCAAATTACACCAGTTGTTTCTAACGCAGGTGCAATAAATGGTTTATCTTCAATTTTTTTTATGGCAGCTCCTGTCATTTCAAAGGCTGCAAAAATGAGACCTAGGCAGAATGGTAAGATGTAATAGACAAGTCGGTATAATAACATAGCAGGTAGTAATACGCCTGTATCAACGCCGTATTGTCCTAGTCCAGTTAAGAAAACAAGGTCAAATGAACCAAGGCCACCAGGAACAAGACTTACGACACCAGCTAAAGCAGCAATTACGTAAACACCTAAAAACTTTTGAAATTCGATATCAATTCCAAACAATATTAAAATGACGTACATAACTATACCGGCAGATACCCACTCGACTAATGAAACTAATGAATATAAAACAGTTGGATTTTTCTCTTCTTCTTCTTCCTCTTGTCCGTCTAGCTGTTTTGTTTTTCTATTTTTAATTTTAGAAAACCCAATATATATAGGAACGAAAAGAGCAAAGAAGATAAGAACAGGCCATAACCACGGTTTTTCGTGCAGAATAAAACTAGTGTCTAATATTCCAATAAGGCCGAGGAATGACAGAATGGCTAATCCGTTAATAAAAGCGGTTGTCATCCAAGCAATACTTTTAATAAGTTTTCCATTATCTTTTATATGCGGACGATATAGCATTGTACGTACACCGGCACCAACAAGACCACCAAAACCGATAAATCCATTTAAAGTGTTGGCAATCCATGAGATGCGGAAGATCTTTTGTACAGGTATATCTGCTTTTAAGTAACGAAGCATAACAAAGTCATAAAAGAACATTGTTGAAACGGCAAATGCACCGAGTGTAATCGCTAAAAATACCCCACCAGTTGGAATGTTTTTAATTGTTTCAATTGCTTCTAAAAAAGAAATGCCTGCTAATTCTTTTTTTGCTTGAAAGAAAACAATTGTTAAGACAACAAATGGGAAGATTATTTTCCCGATTTGTAAGAAACGTTTCCATGAAAACGACATAAATACAACTCTCCTTGTGTAAGAAAACTGAGACAATAATAT
>NZ_JBFPJH010000272.1:0-4514 GCF_040838255.1 Bacillus sp. C30
CTATAGCAATTACAAATTATGTCTATAATGTGACATCTTTTCATCCTCATTTCATGACAAACAAAAAACGTAAGCTGTACACTTACGTTTTCCCCCAATTGATGTAGGCTGATAACCATCGGCAATGCCTACCACTAATTCAAATTTCACTTTATCCATTCACTTTTTCTGCTTGCCAAAAATATTCACCAAATGCCTTAGCAAGTGCATCAATTGATCGATTTAATTCTTCCTCTGTATTATCTACCCCGCCAACTTCAATTAATATCGCTTGTCCTGATAGGTCTTGATTGTAGACTCCATTTCCTGTTTGGAATCCTTTTTGAATTACACCACGGCTCATTCCCGGATATTTCTTACTAATCGTCTCATGTAACGCAGTTGCTAATTGTAAGTTTTTTTCATAGTTTTTGTTACCTTTCCCAATTACAAAAGCAAGCTTTGCATATGATTTATCTCCAATTGTTTTTGTCGTGACATTTTTCCGTGCACTATCACGGTGCAAATCGAAAAAATATTGGAGTTCTTTATTACCAGCCATCGCTTCTTGTACAATTTCTCGTGACAGTTTATAAGAACTATTACTATTTAATCCTTTACTTATTAATTTTTGACCAACATCAGTTTTATCGTTAGTAGCACCGATCCCTTCACTTTCTAACTGTTCTCGCAATCGATCGCCAACTATTGAAATATTCGTTACAGAACTCGTTGCTTTATTTGGATTTGGATCATTCGTTAAGTTAAGTAACGGCAAATAAGATTCCCAGCTATGTGAATGATAAATCAATGCAACTTGTCTTTTTCCAGTCGTTTGAGCTGGTTGTTTCTTCTCTTTATTCAGATCAGGCTTAGGAACTTGTCCAGCTTCTCCAGTCCGTTCCTTCACTACTTCTTCAAGAGGAACACTCGATTCTATCGGTAAGTTGGAATAATTTGTTCCTTCACCTGCTATAACGATTTCTGTATCATATTTCCCAAATCCCGGAAGTTCTTTCCCGACAAAACTACGTACATCATCAAAACGAATATTCGTAGCCATCGAAAAGAGGAATGAAGAAATAGAAAAGTCTTGATTCAAATTCCGGTACTCCTGTGTAAAATAATGATTCTCTTTCCCAATAACGTACATGTAACCATTCATTGATAACTCATTTAACCAATTATATAAATACGTTGACTTTGTCTCTTTCATGGAAGTTACCATTACACTAATAAGAAAGAAAGTCGCTAATACCGTAGTAATAATAAATATAATTAACTTGCGTACACTTGTTAATTTCACGTAAAAAAAGCCTCGATTCATACTATCACCCTCTCTATTTCAAGTTATGTACAAGCTCTAGAGAATAGACCGCTTAAATTCCGGCTATATTGTTAATGAGGTGAAATGAATTGAAGCTACTAATAGGAACATTACCAATCGTCTTATCATTTATTTTTTATTTGTTTGCTTTACATCCTAAAATTCGTATTGTGCTACATATTTCCGCATACTTAGCACTGTATGTACTCGGGACAATTATTTCTATTAATATATATGATGTTTTAATACAAAATTTAGTTTTCATGACAAGCATTCATGGAATTTTACTAAATCCACTTTTTCTACTTGCAGGAGCGTATATAGGGATATACACTTTGTACTTAATTTTGTCTCAAATTATTACGAAACTAATGAATTCCAAAAATGGAGTGTAACGAAATGCAGCCACCATTCATCTGTCATAAATGTAAAAAAAGAATAACGAGAAGGAAAGATCTTATTACCTCTACATGGCATTTCCGCTTTTATTTGTTTCATAACACTTGTTTCAAAAATCAGCAATTATTTGTCTCACGTTTTATTCCTATAAATACACTCTTTGGTTTCTTTCTTATTACATATGGGCTTATTGCTGGCAGCATTCTAATGTTCACGGAGCCCTCTATCAATTGGCTTATTTTTTTGCTTCCTATTTTATATCGGTTTCTTTCATATTATTACGTTGAACGTTTTTTCTGTAAATAACTAGTAGATTGACCTCTAGGAATGCTTAAACACTCCCATTCATTTTCTTTTAACATTTTACCAATGTAAATGATTTGTCCAATATGTAAAGCATAATGAGAAATTTGCCTTTCGATCGCTTGCATGACAGTGTGTTCTTCTCCACGAATGTATACTTTCTGCAAAATCTGCTCTGCTGTTAAAGTATCCATCGTTTTAAAAACATACTCCCACCCTTCTTGCCACGCAGCAAGCGCTTCTTGTTTTGAATTGTAGCCACCTTCAAATTCACCATCTCGGTTACGATCTATTTTTTCGCCATCAGACGTTAAAAATTCCGTCCATCTTGAACGCATATTACCATGCAAATGTTTCATTATAATCGCTATGCTATTTGTTTCTTCATGAGAAGACCATTGTATTTGTTCGTATGATAATTGAGAAAGTACCCGTTCTCCTTGTTGCTTTGTTGTTTTGAAATTAGAAATGGCACATTGTAAATATTCTCGTCCGATATCCATATTACCCCCTACCTTCACACTAACTAATTTTTGTTCCATTTGGCAGTTCCATATTAGGCTGAAGCAACACAACATCACCAGCTTCAGGAACTCCACCTAATACAAGCACTTCCGATTTAAATCCAGCTACACGCTTTGGCGGAAAATTTACAACAGCAACAATTTGCTGACCGATTAAGTCTTCTGGATTATATCTCTTCGTAATTTGAGCACTTGACTGCTTGACCCCAAGCTCCCCAAAATCAATTTCTAGTTTAATCGCTGGCACTCTCGCTTCTTTAAATTCCTCTGCCTGTGTTACTGTTCCAATTCTTACATCAAAAGTTAAAAAATCTTCAAAATTAGCCATTTTATCATTCCTCCCAATTATTACTTAGACAAAATACAAAAATCCCCTTTAAAAAAAGAAAGGCGCCTAAGCACCTTTCTTTTGTAATTCACTTAATTCATTTGATTTATAGAAGAAGAAACCGAGAATCCCGCCAATACATGATGGGATTAGCCATCCTATTCCTTCTTTATATAATGGTAACATTTGTAGCACATTAGAAATCGCATCAATTTTAATGTTCGCACTTTCTAAACCGTTAAAGAAACTAATTAACAACGCACCTAAAATAGCTCCAATATATATTGTATTACGCTTCCCTATCCATTTATGGAAATATGAAAGAACGATTAATACAATTGCAACTGGATAAATGATCATTAACACTGGTAATGTTACTGTGATTAATTGTGTTAACCCTAGGTTAGATACAATTAAACTAAATACACATACCATAGTTACAATCGTTTTATGCGAAAGTTTTGGGAATAAGTTTGTAAAGAAGCCAGCACACGCAGATGTTAATCCAACAGAAGTTGTTAAACAAGCGAGTATAATTACAAGTCCTAATAAAATTTTGCTACTTGTTCCATATAACTCATTTACAACATTCGTTAAAATAAGACCACCGTTCTCCGACACACCAAGTGATGTACTTGTAGATCCGAGATATGCAAGTGATAAATATATTAACGTTAAGCCTAATACAGCAATAATCCCTGATACAACTGTTATTTTTGCGATTTGTCCGCTCTCTTTTATCCCTTTTGAGCGAATAACTTGTACAACAACAATCCCAAACACAAGTGCACTAATCGCATCCATCGTTAAATATCCTTGAATAAATCCACCAAAGAAAGCATTCTCTTTATAAGCAGCTAAAGGTGCAGCCGGTTCTCCAATTGGATCAATAATTGCTTTTCCGACAATAACAGCAACAATCAATACTAACAATGGTGTAAGAAATTTCCCGAACCAATCCACTAATTTAGATGGATTTAATGATAAATACCACGTTATTCCGAAGAAAACTATAGTGAAAAGAAATAGCATGTACCACTCAGAAACCATTGTCTCTGATAGAAATGGCTTCATACCCATTTCAAATGAAACAGCTCCAGTACGCGGAATCGCGAAAAATGGTCCAATCGCTAAATAACTAATCAATGGGAAAATAAACGCAAATATAGGGTGAACTCTAGAAGATAGCGCTTTCAAGTCCCCCTCTACAAACGCGACAGCTGTTACAGCTAATAGGGGTAATCCGACTCCCGTTACAAGGAATCCAGTTGTAGCAATCCAAACATTTTCTCCTGCTTGTTGACCTAAAACTGGCGGGAAAATTAAATTTCCTGCCCCTAAAAATAGTGCAAATAACATTAAACCAATCGCTACCGTATCACCTGGCCTTAAACGTCCCTTCATGCTTTTCATTTGCATAGCACTTTTTCATTGTTTATATCTCTTTTCACAATATGCTATGCATCCTCCTCTCTGCTCAAGATGATAAAATATGCCCCTTACAAAGCAATGTCTTTCTCCATAATTTCTCCATTCCCCTTATTCTTACTCTAATTATTGATTTTTGATTTTTGATTTTTTAGAATATTCAAGTCATTAGAGTGTTATAACGTGGAGTTTAGTTGTCAGACCTCTTTGTTTTTATCACACATAT
>NZ_JBFPJH010000273.1:0-4468 GCF_040838255.1 Bacillus sp. C30
TTTCGCTTCTTTGTCCATCCTTTTAAAAAATCTATGTTTTTGTAAAAGGAGTGTTTATATGGAGAAACAGACACTTTGGAAAAAATTCAAAAAAAGCTCAGCAAACCTCGGGAAATCAAGCGTATATGAAAGTATTATTTTATACTACACAATGAGAAAAAAAGGGTTACCTACTAAAGCGAAATTCATAATATTAGCTGCTTTATCTTATTACGTATTAGCAATCGACTTCATTCCAGATATAGCTGCTATTATTGGGATCGGCTTATTAGATGATGTTTTAGCAATCGCTATAGCGCATAAATTTGTAATGCGCCATGCGGACAGTGAAATTCGAGAAAAGAGCAAAGTAAAAATGGAGTCATTATTTACTTCAGCACAAGCATAATTAAACTATCTAGTCATTTACATAGCTTTTTACTTTCAAAAAAGCTAACTTTAATTATTGATAGTTCTATTTAACCTTCACCATGAGAGCATTACAGAATAAATTCTTAATTTTTCTTAGCTCTCAAACTGTAAACAAATAGGGGCCAGTACTTGTTCCTAAGTTCTGACACCCTATGATTTGTTCTTATATTTATCTGTTATACAATTCATTCAGGAAAGATTCCCGTAGAGACATTCTTATATAAAGAAAGACCATAATAGTGCAGATAGTTTATACAGTTACATGTGTCCCTTTATACAAAACTGCTATTGCAACTACTATAAGAATCATCCCCATAAAAGCAGGTGCAGCATGACCAAGTGTTACATAGATTTGCCCTCCAATGATAGGACCAATCATTCTTGCTAAAGCTTGAATAGATTGGCTTCCACCTTGAATCCTTCCTTGTTCACTAGAATCGACAGACTTTGAGAGCATCCCATTGAATGAAGGTCCGAAAATTGAATCACCAAAGCCAAACATTAACATTCCAATGATAAGAAGAGGATATTGGGAAAACAAAGCAGATGCAGCAATAAAACTGTAGCCAATAATCTCCGAAACCATCCCAAGAATTGCTATTTGTTTATCACTAAGCTTGATCAAAAGCTTTGGCATTATAAAAGCTTGTGAAATGATGTCTTGAAAGCCCATAATTGAAAACATAAGTCCGATTAGTGCAGGCTTCCAGCTAAAAATATCCATCGTAAATTGTGTGAAAATTGCTTGTAAAGATCCGTTAGGTATCCAAAGTAAAAACGCTGAGACAAGTAACCATTTTAAGTTTTTCATGGAAAGTATGTTTGCAAGCTGTGCAAAAGGATTTAACCTTACAAAAGTAATCTCTTTCAACCTATTATTTTTGTCAAGACTCTCAGGCATATATTTCATCCCATATAAAACATTTAATAAAGTTATGAGCGCTCCAAAATATAAAGGTACAGAATGACCAAACTTGGCAAGTAATCCCCCAAGAGTTGGACCAATGATGGTTCCTACACCTACCACCGCACTCACCCATCCAAAGTATTTCGTTCTCTGTTCTGGAGGAATGATATCTGCAAAATATGCGAAAATTGTACTTATACTCCCGCCTGTTATACCTTCTATTATGCGTCCAGCAAATAGTACCCCATAAAGCCCCTCCTATACCAAAAACTAAGTACCCGATTGCAGAACCGAAAAGGCATATTAAAAGTAATGGACGACGGCCATATTTATCGCTCAAAGCTCCGAGTACAGGAGCAACGAAAAATACGCAGACAGCATAAACAGAGGTCAGTAGCGTAACAACTAGAGCCTGTTCTTCCGGACTACTTATATAAGGCTGCACTAAGAATGGCACTACAGGCATTATAATACTGAAACCTATTCCACAAAGAAATACAGAAATAAGGCCAAATATTAAAGCATGTTTATCTATGTTTTTTTCAGTTTCGCTTTCATTTTGTGATTTAAAAATAGACATTTAACTTCTCTCCTTAAAACATTTTGTTGATTAGTCAACAAAAATACAATAATAAAAAGGTAGCCTTACTATAAACAGGCTACCTTTTTATTATTTAAATGTATCCCGCATGAACGGGAAAATAAGTTAGTTTTCGGGATTAACTACCCGTAAAAGCCCGAATGCTTCAACTTTATTATGACTTAATATGTATACCTTGTTTCTTTATTTCTGCATCCAAATGCCTACTATACTTTTCCACGAAGTTAATTATACTGTCGAATTCTGCCTCGGTTACTTGCTCAAATACAGCTTTATCCCGCTCTTGAAACTCATTGTGCAACTCTTCGTGAATTTTATATATTTCTTTCCCTTGTTCAGTAAGCCTAAAATAGATCTCTTTTTTATTCTCTGATTTCTGGTAACTTTCGATAAGGCCTTTTTTTATGAGCTTCTTAGTCATTCTACTTATTGCACCGCGAGTCACATAAAAAGCCTCTGCAAGTTGTGTCACGTTAGAATCTGTATTGTTTTCAATATATTCAATACAATGTACTTCAGAAGACTTAAAACCCTTCAGACCTGCTTCCATCTTATCCTTATTTAGCCAAACCATCTTATTATATAATTCCCTGAAACCGTTCATGACCTGTTCTTCCTTATTCATGGCCTATCCTCCTAACAGCTCATTCATACATTAAAACCATTATATTAAATTTCTGTTTCTGTTTCGACAATATTGATATAATTATTTGAGTTATCTTTGAATATAGACGATTACATATAATAATTTACTATACAGTAGACAAAAAGTAAGAGCTAAGATTAGTTTTCTTAGCTCTGCTTTCATAAAATTTATGTTATTTAAATACTATTTCACTTCATTAGCTACAAAAAATTGCTCACAAACACTTGATATACGTTGCAAGTCTACGTTCCCACCAGATATAACCGCTACTACTTTTTTCCCTTTAATATATTTATCCACTTTCCCTGCAAGTAGAGCAGCAGTAGCTAATGCACCTGCACCTTCTACAACGGCTTTACCACGCTGTAATAAGTCTTTCATCGCTACTTCTAATTCACCTTCTGACACTGTTACAATATCATCTACTAATTCTTTTACAACTTCAAAAGTTAATTCGCCTGGTATTTTAACTGCGCAACCATCTGCTATAGTAGGTGCCTCATAATGTTCTACAATCGTGCCTTTGTCATAAGATGCCTTCATCCCATGAACATTTTCTGCTTGTACACCAATTATATTAATGGATGGATTAAAAGATTTTAATGCAACAGCAATTCCAGAAATAATTCCACCTCCGCCAATTGGTACAATGACCGTATCAACATCCCACATATCATCAAGAATGTCCAAACCAATTGTACCTTGACCAGCCATTACCTCTACATCATCATATGGATGTAAGTATGTTTCACCTGTTTCCCTAATAATCTCCTCACATTTTGCCTTCGCATCATCAAAAGTTTCACCATATAAAATCACTTCTGACCCGTATCCTCTAGTTGCTTCAACTTTCGCCTTCGGTGCAGAAATCGGCATCACAATTTTACTCTTAATACCAAGTAAATGAGCAGATAAAGCAATTCCTTGCGCATGATTACCTGCCGAACATGCAATTACACCTCTCTCTTTTTCTAGTTCTGTAAGCTGCGACATTTTATTAAACGCACCACGAAATTTAAAAGAACCCGTTAATTGCATATTTTCTAATTTCAAGTGAATTTCTCCGCCTGTTTTACTAGTCAAATAAAATGATTTTACTAAAGGAGTTTTACGAGCATTTCTGTCTAAAATGTTTTGAGCTTTTTTAATGTCTGCTATATGTAATGGTAGTTTTTTAGTTATCATGCTAACACCTCTTCTAATAATTTATAATCTACTGTTTGTCTCATTTTTAAGTTTTCGTAAGTAATAATCCCTTTATACGCAACCAACTATGTTCAAAAATCATTGCTCATATATGTACGCCATTCTTTAATGTACATCTGTGTAAACAATTCAACATCCTTTTCATATCACGTTCTTTGTAATGATTCAGGCATGCAATTTGGATCCAGTTATTCTTTTGTAAATACGCTGATTCATAATGAACAATATATCCTTGTAACGCTAACGCATCACCTAGCGCCTTAGAAGACTGATCTTCATTTAATTGAATGGTAACTATAATTGGCGCGGCATGTTCTTTAGATGAAACAAGATTTAAACCCATATTAGTAATAGCTTGTTCAATATATGTATACGTCTCTTTTATTTTTTCAAATACCATTTCATCTTCAAATATTTTTAATGCTTCTTGCAATGCATAAATTAAATTCCATGAATGGGAGTATGGGATACTTTCATTTTCTTCGTACATACCAATGTCCATATAAGCAGGTACTGCCTCGTTTACTTTTACAATGTGGTTATGAAAAACGAAAGATAATCCTGTATATGATTTAATCGCTTTTCCGCTAACACCACTTGCAAAATATACATCCTTCAAATTTATTGGTATTGCTCCAATTGAGCTTATACAATCTACACATAGTTTCATCTGATATTTTTTACAAAGAATGTTTAG
>NZ_JBFPJH010000274.1:0-4438 GCF_040838255.1 Bacillus sp. C30
TAGGAATCATCCTTTTTACATAGATTATACCCTAGATTTTAGACAGGTTCTTAGACTGGATGACAGAATCTTGATGGGTTGCTCCAGGACATCCAGTAACGATACAGTATGAAATTAATGGAAATGGTGTATGGGAAAATGCCTTCTTGAACCATTGGGAGAAAAACTTTGAAATTTATTTCGATCGCAATCAATTACAACAAGGGAAAAATACAATCCACATTGTAGCAACCGATGCAGCTGGAAATAAATCTAATTTAAACGTCGATTTAGAAGTGAAATAATAAAATTATTGTTGACAAGCTTTTAAATATAGTTTTATAATACAAAACATAGTTTAGTTGAACGAATTATATATCGGCTTTGAAGGAATACTAGTAGCGACTTATATCCCTGTCTCAGAGAACTGATGGTTGGTGCGAATCAGTACATATACAAGCGTGAATTACAATTCTGGAGCTTCTTTCCCGTAATGCTTTTTATGCATGAAGAGAAAGACGGATCTTTCCGTTATCTTAAAGTAAGTGGTAAACAATTAATTGTTTACAAATAGGGTGGTACCGCGATTTTTATCGTCCCTATCGGATTTTCCGATAGGGGCTTTTTTGCGTCCTTCCCTTTTAAATAACTTCATATATACGCGTTGAAAGAATCGCAGTAGTATCTTGTATCCCTGTTTCAGAGAGCTAATGGTCGGTGGGAATTAGCACATATATAAGTACGAATTACAATTCTGGAGCTTCTTTTTCGTAGTGCTTTTATTCATGAAAGAAAAGACGGAATTTTTCCGTTATCATTAGTTGAGATGTAAGTATATTTTCACTTACAAATAGGGTGGTACCGCGATTTTTTCGCCCCTATCGGATTTTCCGATAGGGGATTTTTCTATTTCTCACGCAAACAGTTGTTAAAGAATTTCGAATGTTATGATAAAATTTTATAAGCGCTTACAATTCTGAAAGGAGGTGGTACAAGCTATACAAAACTGGTATTCATTTTTATAGAGAAAAAGGAGGACGTCTAAATGACAAAGAAAACAGAAATTCCATCACATTTAAAACCATTCGTATCCACACAGCATTATGATCAATACACACCGGTGAATCACGCTGTTTGGCGTTACATTATGAGACAAAACCATAGCTTCTTAAAAGATGTTGCTCATCCATCCTATGTTAACGGACTACAATCATCTGGTATTAATATAGATGCAATTCCAAAAGTAGAAGAAATGAATGACTGTTTAGCACCAAGCGGCTGGGGTGCCGTAACGATTGACGGACTTATTCCCGGCGTCGCATTCTTCGATTTTCAGGGGCATGGATTACTACCAATCGCAACAGATATTCGTAAAGTAGAAAATATCGAGTATACACCCGCTCCTGATATCGTTCATGAAGCTGCAGGCCACGCACCGATTTTGCTTGATTCTACATATGCAAAATATGTGAAACGCTTTGGACAAATTGGAGCGAAAGCTTTCTCCACAAAAGAAGAACATGATGCTTTTGAAGCCGTTCGTACATTAACGATCGTAAAAGAAAGCCCTACTTCTACACCTGAAGAAGTTGCAGTTGCTGAAAATGCTGTAATCGAAAAACAAAACTTAGTTTCTGGTTTATCAGAAGCAGAACAAATTTCACGTTTATTCTGGTGGACAGTGGAATACGGCTTAATCGGCAATATAAATGATCCGAAAATTTACGGTGCTGGTCTCCTTTCCTCTGTCGGTGAAAGTAAGCATTGCTTAACAAACGCTGTAAAGAAAGTCCCATTCTCAATTGAAGCTTGCACCGGGACAACTTATGATGTAACAAAAATGCAACCACAGCTATTTGTTTGTGAATCATTTGAAGAATTGACTGAGGCCCTTGAGCAGTTCTCTACAACGATGGCATTTAAAACAGGTGGAACAGAAGGATTAGAAAAAGCAATCCGCTCCGAAAATCATGCTACAACTGAGCTAAGTAGTGGATTACAAATTACGGGTACATTTACAGAGACAATTAAAAATGATACTGGTGAAGTTATTTACACACGAACAAGCTCGCCAACTGCATTAGCAATTCATAATAAACAACTAGAAAATCATTCTACATCTGTGCACAGCGATGGATTCGGGACACCAATCGGATTACTAGATGGAGATATTGCATTAGAAAATTGTACAGAAGAACAATTACAATCATTAGGCATTACAATTGGAAGCAGTGCAGAGTTTACTTTTGCAAGTGGCATTCATGTAAAAGGAACAGTAACAGACATTGTAAAGAATGATAAAAAAATTGCTCTTATCTCCTTTATAAATTGTGCAGTTACTCATAAAGATCGCTTATTATTTGATCCTTCATGGGGAGCATTTGATATGGCTGTCGGCTCACAAATCACTTCTGTATTCCCAGGAGCGGCGGATGCGGCTGCATTTTTCCCGATGAATGAAGAAGTACAAGAAACTCCTGATCCACTTGTACTGAATGAGCTTGAACGTATGTATCAAACAGTTCGGGATATACGTAACGATAGTATTTTACACAATACTCATACTGATCAATTAATAGCTATTCAAGAAGTATTAAATAAACTTCATCCGAAAGAATGGTTGCTTCGTCTTGAAATTTTAGAATTGCTTTTAGAACATAACAAAGGTCACGAAGCATCAGCAGCATTATTACAGCAACTTTCTACTTTCACAACTGAAGAATCTGTAACACGTCTTATTAACAATGGTCTTGCGTTACTGCAGGTAAAGGATGTGAAAAATGATGCTACGATTAACTAATGAAGAAGTACAAGAGGAGTTAGCAAAGCTGGATAAATGGACAGTGAAAGATGAAAAATGGATTGAAAGAAAATATATGTTTTCCGACTACTTAAAAGGAGTCGAATTTGTCTCTGAAGCCGCCAAACTATCAGAAGAACATAATCACCACCCATTTATCCTTATCCAGTATAAAGCAGTCATTATTACTTTGTCATCTTGGAATGCAAAAGGTTTAACGAAACTAGATTTTGACCTTGCAAAGCAATTTGATGAACTATTTTTACAAAATGAAAAAGCTATTATAAGAAAGTAAAAAAAAGAGAAGCCTTTATTTAGGCTTCTCCTTTTACTTTAAAATGTATACAATGTCCAAACGGATCCTTGGCCTGTAATATTCCGTCTTTATACGTAGCCACTACGCCAATATATTTTAAGCTTTCACACACTTGCTCTTTTTGTTTTTCATCTGCTAGTATAATTGTGAAATACTTTAAGCCAACGGAATTTGGCATTTGTGATGGTATACCTTCACCTTGCCATGTATTTAAACCGATATGGTGATGATAACCGCCTGCTGACACAAACAGTGCTCCATTACGAGCTGGGATCGTTACATCAAAGCCAAGACCATCAACATAGAAACGTTTCGCTTCCTTCAAATCAGCTACATGGACATGAATATGCCCCATCACAGTACCAGCTGGAAATCCACTCCATGTACTTCCTTGCTGCAATAATTCTTCACCAGCTAATGGGTTACTAACAAATGGTAGCTCTCCATTCTCATCACGCCAAACTTCTTTTTGGCGATCATGATAAATTTCAATCCCGTTTCCATCTGGATCAGCTAAATAAAGAGCTTCACTAAAGTAATGGTCGGCTCCGCCGTGCAGTGGATATACCATCTCTACAAGATGACGAAGAATGTTCGCTAAGTCCTGTCTGTTTGGTAATAAAATCGCGTAATGATATAACCCTGTTCTCCCTCTTTGCTTTGGTAAAGCTTCTTTCTTCTCTTCAATAATAAGGAGTGGTTCTTCATTTTCATTCCCAAATGTAACGACTGTTTCCTCTTCTTTTAGCACTTTCATACTTAATACTTCTGTATAAAACTCTAGCGATTTCTTTAAATTTGATACATATAAATGAACAACTCCAAGTGTTGTTTCGGGATGAAGTGGAAAGCCCATTTTGTTATACCCCCATTTTAATTAATTCTTCTTTAACATTTTCTCTTTTAAGAAATTATCTACAAAACCATTAGCTTTCGCAACAAATAAGTAAGCACCCATCGCTAATAATGCAAGTTCTAACTCAAATCCAGGATTTTTCCCGTCTCCTAACAAACCAGCTGACCATTTTACTTTCACAATCGCTCCAACCATAACAAGTGCAAATAATAAGCCAATATACCTTACGCCTAAACCTAGAATTAACAATAGACCTCCAACTAATTCAACTGTTGCTACACCGTATGCAAGTCCTCCTGGTAAACCAATGCTTGTAAACCACCCTGCAATATTGTCAATTCCTGATTGGAATTTTGTTAAACCGTGCATAAAGAACGTTACCCCTAACACGATACGAATAATTAAGTTACCAATATGTTGATTCATTTCTTTCTCTCCTTTATAGTTTTGTTACACAAAACTTTTATTCACATTACAAAACATACAC
>NZ_JBFPJH010000275.1:0-4435 GCF_040838255.1 Bacillus sp. C30
GATGCTTGTCGCAAGATCAAATATACTTTGATAAGAAACAGCTTTCACTTCAATTTTTTGCCCTTCGAGGTATTCTTTCATTTCAAAGAATTTCACATTTGCTTCATCTGAAATCTTTTTTAATAGCGGTTTAACTGTGAAAAGCATGTAATTTTTAGTTTGCTTTTCCACATCAGCCATTTCTCCATATAACAAAGCTGTTGGGATTCCGATAGCCATTGCGACTTGATTTAAAAAACCATTCGTTACTTTATTAATTTCTTCCACACTTTGTCCAGAACTTCCACCACCAGACGAAGTCTCACTGAATTTAAAACCTGGTTGTTGAGGTACAATTGCAATATCTTTTTCGCCAAATGCTTTATACATTTTCTCAACGAACTTTTGCAATTTCCCCCGTCCTTCTTCAGTTTTTGCCATTTGAGCTTCTATATCTACTACACCGCGAATTTGGTTTTTCCGTTTTTGAGAACTTAATATTCGTCCGAATAGATCACCGTAGTCAGTAAACAATCCATCAATTAGTGGTGACAACTTATCATTACGATATTTCAAATGAATAACTTCGCTTTGTTTATATGACCGCTTAAACTCATAATCTTTTACTACTACATTTGTAAACGCATCTTCAAACACAGCAAATTCATTATGTTGAAAATAATCAGCAATAAGTAGGTCTCCATCATCAGATTGGATTACTAGACATTCATTATCATAAATAAGTTTACGAATTAACTTTTCCCAGAAAGTGCTTGCTGTCATATTCTTATTCGGTCTAACATTCAAGCGATAATATAACTCATTTTTTAAAAATCCTTTGCTATTTTTCACTCTGAATTCTGATTGGCTAATTGTCCTACCTAAAAAAGATACGCATGTTTCAATAGCCAATCGTTTCATATGAACCCTATTAGATGTTTCCGAAACTATATCGTCATCGTACATATAATCTAATTCTTTATTCCTATTAAACACATTATCAAGCCATCCAATTGTAATCACCCCCCTTAAAAATCAATTTCATCTAGCATGAACTCAACCTCTTCTTCAAGAATGTTATCTGCTTGCCATAAAGCATGAATAAAGGCTTGGAACCCATCCGTTTTCCTTTTAAATTCATCTTTTTTCAGATACTCTTTGTTTCCATCTTTTTTGATGTGGACGTAGACATTGTTGGTGTACCAACGCATTAATGGATTATCACCAAAAATAATGCGATTGTTTGCAAATAACGTTTCGACCCTTGGTGCTAATAAAGAATGAATAGCTTTGGGATTACGAATATATAACAATATGAAACCTTCAGCTTCAAGTGCTGTTTTAACAAGATCAAGACGGAATGTATCAGCTACAATCGTATTAAACCCGTATAACTCACGCATTTTTACAAACCAATCTACAATGTGAGAGATATTAATTACGGGTTCGTCCACAATAGTCAGTAAGTCATTTTCAGCCCATTCATAAATAGGTGCTTTTAATTTCACCTTGTCTAAGAATCCTTTACGTACAAATGAATGACCTTTCCAAATATAATCCTCACCATGTTTAAATAGTAAACCGACCGCCGCGAAGTCTTTGATGCTGGCGAAGTCGAGGCCGCCCACAGCAACTTTATGTGTTAAATCCGGTATTTCTCGTATTGTCTCTCCATCTTCTTCATATCCTGTACGCATGATTTCTTCCCAAGGAGCTACAGCCTTTGTTAAATCTACCTCTGGTACATTCATTCTCTTAGTCATGAAGTTTTCTCTGTTAGACGGATCATTTTCAAGATTCTTATACTGACGCATAACCTTCTTAAACAATCCCCTAGCATATTGACCCATGGGCTTACTAAACATCGGATTTGCTTTTTCCCACATATCCGGATTGCCTACTTCTTCCGTGTTATCAAGCTTGCAAATAAAAGGGAACAGCCTATCTTCTTTTTCCTTCCCTTTCAAGATATTCATTGCTCTCTCTTTCATTTTGTCAAGATAACCTTCGCGAACAAATCCATCTGTAGTAATAAAAAATTCCCTAGAGTTAGGAACTTTACCTAAACCACTAGAGAATACTTCTACAACATCGCTATTTTCATATCTGTGTATTTCGTCATAAATAACACAGCCGTCTCTTAATGAGTCTTTACTTCCTGCATTTGATGTATGAAATTCAAAAGTTGAACGAGTAGCTTTATTTGTTATCAATTGTTTTGTTGATACAAATAGCTCATCTAATATCTCGTGCTTTTTATTCTTTTCATAAACATCCACAAAAGAAGTTTTAGCTTGCCTTTCTGTATTAGCAACTACTGATACGTTATAATGCTCAATACCATGTAACTCACTAATGAAAAAGTGTGTCAATGCACTAATCAATCCATTTTTACCAGCACCCCTTGCCATCATCCAAAAATGCTGATCAAAATAAACATCTTCATATTCATCAAATAAAAATACAAATGCTATTAAAAACTTTTGAAAATAATTTAATTTAAAATGCCATTTTTCTATGAAAGTTACACATTTATTAATTAAATCCGTATCGAAATGTAAATCGTCACGGGTTAATATATCTTGTTTTAGATAATTAATCAGCATGATGCGTTCTTTATTTAATAATACTGCTTCTGTTTCATATAGTTCTATATATTCACTTACATACTTATGGCTAATCATATTAAATCACTTGCCGAATACTTCTTAATTTCTTTTTTATTACTTCCTTCTGGTAACAAATCAGTAAGCTGTTTGATGATTCGTTGATAGGATTGATCACGAGTATTATAGAATCGGGCAACAGGTCGTTCTCTTTCATACGGCTCTGCTTTATCAGATTGTGAGAACAATTCGTAATCACCATTCTCAGATATATCTATCCACATCTCATCTAACAAAACTCGTAATCTTGCCGCTTGAATAATTAATCCCTCAACAACCTTTAATTTATTAGGTGGGATGCCTTTAAATAATCTCTTCAAACGATTTTTTTCTTTGTTAACTAGTATCTCACGCTCATCGATATCCGCCATAATATCACCTCGATTCAATCCTATTTTTAAACATGGGAGGGGGTCCTATGCGATACGGCTCGAAAATCTGGAAAATCGACCCCCTCCTCCGGTGCCCCTAAGACAAAAAAAGCCCAATCCTCGAATGGGGGGGTATTTTTGTTGTATTTTCACCATTTCTCATCATGTTCCCATTTATTTTTTTCTTTTCGTAAATTCTTCCATGTTCTTTGTTATGACAATTCACACAAACTGTTTCAAGGTTGTCTATGTCTAATGCAAGATCAGGATGATGTTCTAGTTCTTTTATATGATGGACAACAAGCTGTATCTTCTTACGCTTTGCGCTCTCACTGTATTCATTGGTATCTATTTGTACTCGGCCATTACGTTTACATTCCTGGCACTCGTAGTTGTCACGCTTCTTTACTAACTCTCGTATGCTCTTCCACTCACCACTGTCATAGAACTTACGCTTTTGTTGTTTGGTTTTATATTCTTTCATCACTTGTTTACCTTTTATTTTGTCCTAAATATGGACATTTTTGAGTATTTACTGTTATGTTCCTCATGTTATAGTAAGAGTACCCTAATTCCCGAGACCACCTGGTCAACGGATATCGTTTATATTTGCACAGTTGCACATCTTCCTCAGCAGATGATGCAGCTGTGCTTATTTAATTACTCCATCAGAAATTCATCCATTGTTTTATCAAGCATTTGTCTCACTCTCATCATTTCTTTTCAAATTACTTTGAGCTACTGTCCTATATTCCGATTCTTCTTTTTCTTTTTTTAAAAAATAACATGCTTCCTTATTTCACATGACACTCCCTCACTTTTACTAATATTGGAAAAATATCTTTTGTAGAATCAGCAACAACAAGAAGATAACTGACCACGAATTTCACCACTAGGATGTTGAACAGTGTGAACATTAATATAAATATTTTCAACGTTAATTTCATTTACAAGATCCCTTAACGAATGACCTGCTAATGAACCAACTAAATTGGCTTGAGTGATTTCTCCTGTAAAAATAGCATATTCTATTGAAATAGGTTTTTCAATTGGTCCAAATAAAAAACCCACAACAGGACCATTGGTCCCCTTTTGACCTAAATGTAGATGCCCCATCGTTACCTGATCTAGTGCATATAATCTCAATTTAAACTCTAAACTACGATTATCCTGACTTAATACAAAATATGCCTTTCCTCGAGCCATTGTTTCTACTGCAGGAACTTCCTCTACTCCACATAGGTTTGAGAAAAACATAATAATATAGTCCTCCCTTTGAGTCTTACTAAGGTGTGTCACAATTTACGATTTTCTTCTATATCGTATGTAAATAAATAGACAAGCGTGTCCTTATCACAGATGAGTTTAATTTATGCATGGAAATGAATTAAATATACACAATGACTTCCTATAATATTA
>NZ_JBFPJH010000276.1:0-4408 GCF_040838255.1 Bacillus sp. C30
ATCTTTTATTATGGTAAATGAAATTATATTAGCGACAATTTCAATATATTAATCTATCGCTAAATAACGTCGAATTAATATGCTATTATACAATTCTTGTTAAGCTGCTTTCAATACTTTAATACCTTTAACAATATTCCAAATGAAGTAGTAAATCCCTACAAGAATAAACACTGCATACGTTATAACCATCCCAATTCCAACGCTCTCAGACTGATTGAAACTTAAACCGTATACTCCTGATAAAGCTAACCCTCCAAATAAAATTGCATATGGGAAAACATGTGACCAAAATGCTTTTTTCGCATGATATTTCACTTCATCTTCCGCAACGAAGTACACGATAATTGGTAGTAAAAATGGTGCAAAAAAGATACTAAAGTAACATAGCGAAGATAAAATATTATTTCCTTTCAACCGAATCACCTCTAAAGTTTTTGTTACCTTCATTATGTCAGGAAACCTTTCCAGAAACTATCGCTTTACCTTTCATGAACATGACATTTTTGTAAGATTTCCCTCGAAATAAATCCCGCCTCAAATTTCGGGCGGGATTACTTTAACTATATTCGATTCATAAACCAATATTGCGTAATCGCTAAATATTCTCGTACATTCGATGGAATGATAATTGGCTTCGGTGTTTTGGCCGGAAGCCCTTCTAATTGCAAACCTTGTTTTGCAGCTATTTTTTTCGCTCTAAACATATGGAAATCGTTTGTTACGATCATACCTTTTTTCATATTGGCTGGAATTAACGGTTTTGAGAATTTAATATTTTCATCTGTGCTCGTCGACTTATCTTCCATTATAATGCGGTCTTCTGCAATATTTTGTTTCATTAATCCTTGTTTCATCGCTAATGCTTCTGTAATATCTTCACCTTTTCCTTGGCCTCCAGATACAATAGCAATTGTTTTATCATGTAATTTTAAATACTCAGCTGCTTTATCAATACGATATTGCAATGAATAAGAAGGTTTTGTTCCATTTACTTTCGATCCTAGTACAATTATATAATCCGCATCATCAATTGCATTCATATGCCCATGCTTATAAATGTTATATTGTAAAAACCCCGCATATACGGCGCAAATCATTATAACAACTAAAATATACTTGATTATTTTCTTCTTTCTCATATCCATATACCCCTATTCCCTTTACTTCCTTCATCATAATATCCATTTATTCGTTTGTATACAGACAAATTCCAATTAAGCCTAATTTATCCTCCAAAAGGTAATATTTCTATTAATTTCGGGAATAGTAAGTACAACTTCGCACGAAGGAGTGTCCCTATTGCTTCTCTTTTTATGTAACGTATCATTCTTTTTTATCTTATTTTTACTATCACTTAAGCTACTTGGTAAATCTGCATTAGCACAACTAACTCCTCATGATTTTGGGGCTATTATCTTTTTATCTTATTTAGCTTTTCAAGCCATACCAGTCGCTGGTGCTTTACAAGCATTTCTCGGTATGGTCGTTATTACATGTTTGCATTTGCTTCTTACAAAATTAAGCCTACTCAACAAACTAAATCGTTTTATTCTCGGACACCCCATTATTTTAATTAAACATGGTGATATTATTTTTGAGAACTTACAAAAAAGTAGATATCCGATCCCTGAATTGCTTTCAAACCTTCGCGTCGCAGGATATCCAAGTGTTCATGAAATTGAGTATGCGATATTAGAAGCGAATGGAGCTATTAGTATTTTACCAAAAAGAGAACTTGTGCCTCTGACTCCAAAAGATTTGAATATAAATGTTAAGTATGCAGGCTTACCAATTGCTCTTATCGTTGATTCACAAATTCAATACGATAACTTAAAATTAATCCATAAAAATGAAAAGTGGTTACATGCAGAGTTAATGGAGAAAGGCGTTACAAATATTAAAAATGTGGCTTTCGCTTCTGTGCAGGAGACAGATGGATCTTTTGCGATTAGTTTAAAAGAATGAAAAAAAATCCCCTTACTTGTTCAAGGGGATTTTCTTCACTATATTGCTTTTTTCTCTCTCGCCATGTTTAACGGAACAGGATGTTTCATACGATTCATCGTAAATACGATAATTGCTGTCAATACTTCCGCTACTGGCATAACGAGCCAAATTCCGTTTATACCAAATACTTTTGGCATAATCCATAACAATGGGATAACAAATAGTAAACCTCGGCTCATTATTATAAGTACTGATTTTTTCGTTTGTCGCACTGATTGGAAATACTCTCCATACACAATGTTATAGCCTAAAAATACATATTGAATAAAGAATAAACTAATACCTGTTAACGTTAACTCCAATAGTTCTGGCGATTGAACATTAAATAAACCTATAATATATTTCCCGAAGAATAAACCGCCAACAATCGCAATGCCTCCGAGTACAAGCGCAATTTTTACAGCAAACTGTAATCCTTCACGCAATCTTTCTGATAAGTTTGCACCGTAATGGAAACTAGCGATTGGTTGTAATGCTGCACCAACACCGAAGAATAATAGTAATGTCATTGCATGAATACTATTCACCATCGCATAGGAAGCGACTCCTATTTCTCCTGCATATTGAACGAATGCAATGTTAACACCGATCGTTACGATTGCAACTGTACTTTCTGCTGTAAAGCTTGGGAAACCGATCACCATAATTTGTTTAACCGTATCCCATTCAAAGTGGAATTTCGTCCATTTTAAAATACTACTTTTTCTAAAGAAGTGAGTTAATAATACAAGGAAACCAATTGCTGCCGAAAGAATAGTCGCTGAAGCAGCACCAGTTACACCCCATCCCAAGATGAAAATAAAAATATAGTCGAACACTATATTTAATACAGCCGTTACAACAAGACCTGCCATTGCTAAATTAGGATTTCCATCATTTCGTATAAATGTACTTAAAATATTTTCTAAAACGTATATCATTCCAAATGTTAATAACACCTGTAAATAGTCTAATGCGTATGGTAAAATCACTTCATTCGCACCAAATAAATATGCTAAATCTTCTATTCTCCATAAGCAAATAGCCGCTAAAACGCCAACGATAACAACTGCTACTGTCATAGATTGAGTAAAGATAGACCTTGCTCTTTCCAGTTTATTTTCACCTAGTGCAATGGAATATAGCGTTGCTCCGCCCATTCCAATCCATAATGAAATAGAGAAGAAAATTGAAAATGCTGGAATAGCTACGTTTACTCCGGCTAAACCGTTCGCTCCAACTCCCCTACTAATCATGACTGCATCAATCACAATATTAACCGACATTAATACCATCCCAAGAACAGCTGGTATTAAATACGTAATAAATAAACTTTTAATTGGTTTTTCTCTTAATTTTTCTGTTGTTTCCATCATATAAATGCTCCTTTTTCAATGCTCTGTTCACAGTTTAAACCTTCAAGTTACTTGAAGGTCAATAGAGAATCGAAAAATATATAAGCCTATTTTTTAACAACAGGTATTTGAATTTCCGTTACTTGCTCCTTCGGATTTTCTGTTACGGACCAATCAATTAATGCAAGTTCCAGTGCATCTCCGCACACTTCATATCCTTCGTTATCAATGTGCTTTAATAATTCCGTATACGTTGCGTCTGTTTCTTCATATGATCCATGATGATAAGAACAGGCAAATATCCCTTCTTTTATTTCATCTGAAGTATGCGCTTCAAAAGGCATGTAATCCAATAAAATAAACACACGGTTATATGCTTGAAACTCATTTTGCATTAATGCTTTTTTTGAAACTGTTACACCGATATCACCTGAAAATAAACTATTATCAATTTGCTTCATATTTTTTTGCAACGAATGGATATAATATTCAAACATATCATCCGTTGTATTTGGTGCAACTGCAATTGCTGTAATTTTTCGTTTCGGTATCTTTTTATAAATAATTTGATTTGCTTCAGATTTCGTCGCTTTCTTCATTAAATGGATTTTATGTTCCATTTTTGCCAAAGCATACTCGATTTCTCTTTGTTTTTTCAGCATCATTTCTTGTTGTTTTTCAAGTAAATTCAGCGCATAAGATGGATTTCGTTCATCAATATATTTCTTTATTTCCTTTAACGGGATGTTCAATTGGCGTAAAAATTTAATCGTATCTAATAGTGAAAACTGATCAATTGTGTAATAACGATAATTGGTTTGAGGGTCAACAATTGACGGATGAAAAATCCCTTTTTCATCATAATAACGTAATGTAGATTCCGCTATATTATGCATTTTCGCCATTTCCCCAATTGTAAAACGTTGATTTAATAACATTTTTCTTTCTCCATTCATTATTTGTAAACTTTATTACTTCCTATTATATATCTATATCCCCCGTTTCTAAAACGAATCCTCTCATGAAAATCTGCTATTTTTTCATTGATTTTTAATAAATTTTAT
>NZ_JBFPJH010000277.1:0-4399 GCF_040838255.1 Bacillus sp. C30
GATAGATTTCACATATATCTATATAAAAGGAGAATGGATATAATATGTTGAAAAAACTTGTAGCAGTAATGACAGCATTCATGGTTATCTTTGGGGCTAGTAGCTTTATGTTCGTAAATCACGCGGAAGCGAAAAGTTACAAATCTGGTAAAAAATCATATACACCAAGTTCTGGTCAAAATTCAAAAGTTGATTTAAACAAAAAAGATTCTAATGTAAATTCACAAAAAACGACAACAGATTCAAAAACAAAAGCAACAAACACAGCACCAAAAAGTAATAAAGGTGGCTTTATGAAAGGCTTATTACTAGGTGGTCTTGGTGGTTTACTAATGGGTAGCTTATTTGCAAATATGGGAGCTCTTGGTTCTGTATTAGCGTTTATGGTAAATATGTTAGTAATGGCTGGTATTGTAATGTTAGCAGTTCGTGCATTTAAATACTTCAAGGATCAACGTAAGAAAAAGGCAGATGAAGTAGCATGGAAACAATAAAAATTTCTGAACAAGAGCTTATAAATGCGCTTTGTATATATATCGCTGAAAAAAGACAAGTTGGTCCAGAAGAAGTTTCAGTTGAACTAATGTATGATGATGACTACGGTTTCTCTGCAGAAGTAGAGGTAAATGGTCGCCAGCAAATATTAATTCAAGCGAACTTAATCGAAGCACTACGCTTACTACTTGATCGAGAATACAACGTCAATTCATTTGCAGCAAGATTGCAACTTGAATTAGATGATGAAGAAGGTATTTACGCATTAGCGAAATTTAATAACTCAGATGAGTAGTGAAAAGAGCTGTTGAGAGTAATCTCAGCAGCTCTTTTTAGTATGTGCATATGTAGAAGAATAATCACGCCAAAGTTCATTCATCTTCCGTCTACCAACATCAATCATTGGATTAAATTGAATCGCTGCTTTTTGACGAACAGAGTGAACGTTTTGCATTGCTTGTTGTAATTGTTGGTCGACTACGTCACGTTTCTCACTTGCATGTTTAGCAATAGATAGACCCGCGACAGCTCCTTGCGCCATTGCGATTTTTCCGCTTTCAATTCCAGTAATATTTCCAGCTACAAATAAACCGGGAAGAGGGGTTTCCATTTCTTCTGAATGAAGCGGAACATGCCCGCCAAGTTCAGGAATGTAATGGAATGGGCATCCCGCTACAGCGGCAAGCTCAGCAAGCGGATATAAACCTCCGGCAATACAAACGAAGTCAGCCTCATATATCTTTTCTGATCCATTAATAACATTTCCGTTAGAATCAATATTAGCAACACGAACACCTTCAACTTGATCTGTTCCGATAATTTCAAGCGCAGCTTTACGAAGATGAAGCGGCGTCCCGTTTATTTTCATTCCGTTATTTGGATAGAAGGTTAATCCAGCTTTTCGAATCCAATCATATTTCATAAAACGGCTACCTAAACGCAGAAAAGCAGAAGGAGCGAGGTGAGCTGCATTTAAAAGAGAGTTCAAAACTTCTTCTGGTTCACCAGCCTTTTGGCTTAGCTCACTTTTTTCAGGAAGTACAATATGTTCTACTTTAATTCCAGCTAATTGTAATTCATTTAAAATGGCGAAAGACAAAATGTTAGCGCCAATTATGATTCCTTTTTTTCCAACTTGCACGCGGTGAACATTTGTCATAACTTGAGCTGCTCCAATTGACATAACTCCTGGAAGTGTCCAGCCAGGAAGGGGAATAGAATACTCAGCAGCCCCAGTAGCAATTAGTACGAACGGTGCTTCTAACGTACCGATATTTGTATGCACGAACCAAGAACTTTCATCTTTATCTAAATTATAGACGGAAACACCGCACCGAATATCGACTGAAAGGGATTTTGCTTCTTCGTGAAGGCGTTTGGATTCTTCTATTCCGTTCCACCATTCCCCAGTAGGCTCTTGATGCAACTGTCCTAACAATCTCCCGCCCGGCTTCATAAATTCATCAATAACAAGTACGTTAAGTCCAAAACGTGCACAAGAGATGGAAGCTGATAATCCTGCTGGTCCTGCACCAATAATAATTACATCAATCATCGCTTTTTCACCATCTCTCTCACGATATTTGGATGCTGTTTTCCGCTTTCAACAACCATATCGTTTTCTACAGCCGTTAAGCATGCTCGTACGTTCGTTTGATTGTTTACAGTCACGCGGCATTCAGAACAATGTCCGATATTACAATAAATACCTCGCGGCGTCCCGCTATCTTCATGGACTCTTAACGTTCTTATTCCGTTTGCAAGTAGAGCGGCCGCTATCGTTTCATGTTCATATGCTTCATATTGTTGACCATTAAATTGAAAATTGATACGCTGACTACTATTTAAACTACCTAAAATAGGGTGATTTATAATTCTATTCATTTATTTTCACCTACCGCCCCAAAAGTAACTGCACGCACTGGTGGTTGATATTTTAATGGAATCTCGTCAGGAGATGTACCAGGGTTAGCGTTTTCGATCATTCGATCTAGTGTTGTTCTACATGTACGTCCCCCGCAAAAACCCATACCAGCACGCGTTCTTAGTTTTAACTCACGAGCTGAGCAATTATATTCAGCAATTGTCGATTGAAGTTGTCCGTATGTAACTTCTTCACAACGACAAACAATTAAATTCTCTTTATTCGTCATATGTATTCCTCCTCTAGTTCGGTTTACACAAATTATTATGCAATAACTATGCCAACATAGAGGAGGAGAAGGGGTTATTGTAACCCCAGTCTTTTTAAACGGTTATATAAAGTGGCCCTCGTTACCCCAAGTTGTTTCGCACATTCTAATTTATTACCATCTAAAATGCGTAAAGCTCTTTCAATTACCTTTTTCTCGTGCTCATCCATTTCTTCTTGTAAAGAAAGAATCGTATTATTATTGCTGAGTAATAGGGAATGAGCCGTATGATTGTCTAAGGTATCATTTGTATGAAACGGTAAATATTCTTGTTTTATAATGCCGTCTGTCGCAAATACGACGAGTCTTTCAACTACGTTGCGAAGCTCGCGAATATTACCAGGCCAATTGTAATGAAGCAGTTCATGCATAATGCTTGAAGGTAAGTCGCGAATAGGCCTGTTATAGTTTATTGAAAAATCGTTTAAGAAGGAATAGGTTAATTCGATAATATCCTCGCGTCTTTCGCGTAGTGGCGGAATATGCAAGCTTACTACGTTTAAGCGATAGTATAAATCTTCTCGAAAAGTTCCTTTTCTCATTTCTTCTTGTAAATCACGATTTGTAGCAGCGATAATGCGGAAATCAATATTTATTTCTTTTTCTCCACCAACTCGGTAATACTTTCGTTCTTGCAGTACACGCAAAAGTTTCACTTGCATATCAAGCGGCATTTCTCCAATCTCATCAAGGAATAAAGTACCGCCTTGCGCGAGCTCTATTTTTCCTTTCTTACCTTTACTATTTGCACCAGAAAACGCCCCGCGCTCGTAACCAAATAATTCACTTTCAAATAACGCTTCAGGAATTGCACCGCAGTTAATTGAAATAAACGGGGCATTCGCTGTCTCACTTGCTTCATGAATTGCTTTCGCAAACACTTCTTTTCCAACTCCGCTTTCGCCGAGTATTAAAACCGTGGATTTCACTGAACAAACCTTTCTAGCTAATTGAATCGTTCGTTGTATAACAGGGCTTTTTCCATTCATCGCAAGGAAAGGATCGGATGTATCTTTATATTTTGCTACTTCTTGTTCTAATCGGTGCATTTCATGCGACATATTAAATAGTTTTTCATTCAAAGCGACTTGATTTGTAACATCAGTTTCAGAAACGACTGCTCCTATAATTTCATTGTTACAATAAACTGGATTTGAATTAATTAATACGAACAAATCCGGACGAGGCTGATGGAACTGGGCGATTATGCTTTTTCCGTCATGTAATGATTGTAAAATTTCTAAATCTTTATAATCAAAAAAACGTGTAATCGGTTGTCCGATAATTTCGTTATGTTTGACTGAAAATATTTTTTCAGCGCCATCTGTCCACGTACGAACGCATTCTTTCTCATCAATGACGGTAACAGAAGAATCAGTCGTTTGAATGACAGTGTTATAAAAAGCTAGCAGATCATTGTAAGACTTATAAAGAAATGGAATCATTTGTTGAGCAGTTACACAGCATATAGGATCTAGATTTTCGTTCACAATTACAACTGCCGAATTGTTAGAAAAAGCTTCGATTAACGTAGTGAAAGAGTCCTCTTCATAAATAACTGCGCAACTACATTCTTCAGTAGATGAAGGAAGGTAATAAAAATTTTTACCTTCCTGTTTCATGTGCTGAATGGTGCTTGTACGATCAATTGATAAAATTTTTATAAACTCTTTTATTGTTGGAAATGAAAATGTCATAGTGTCCTCCTGGTA
>NZ_JBFPJH010000278.1:0-4387 GCF_040838255.1 Bacillus sp. C30
CTCAAAAACAAGTAAAACGTCGTGGGTTTAAAACAAAAAAAGAAGCACGTGAAGCGGAAGCTAAAATGTTAGTTGAAAAAGAAACAAATTCAAACTTAACGTTCGCTCAAGTTGCGGATAGTTATTTTGATTGGTATTGTCAGAGGAGGAAGGAATCTTCTATAGTTACCATTAAAGCTATCCTTGACAACCATTTAATTAAAGAGTTTGGAAAATCTAAAATTAACTACATCACTGCCAAACATATCATGAACTACCAAAATGAAATTATTCATCAATATTCTGCTGATTATTTGAAGAAAATTCACACTGTGTTATCCTCTATTTTTAATTTTGCTATAAAATTTCATGGGATAACAAATAATCCAGCGAGAATCGCTGGGAACTTCGAAAAAGAAGTACATAAAAGAATCAATTTTTGGGAGTTCGAGGAATTTAAGCAATTCATTAATACTGTAGATGAGCTCCTTTACCGAGCTTTCTTTACAACTCTCTATTATAGTGGATCTAGAAAAGGTGAACTGTTGTCTCTAACTTGGGCTGATATTAATTTTGAAGAAAAAACGATTGACATTAATAAAACCAGCTATAACAGAAAAATTACAAAACCAAAAACAAAAGCATCTAATAGGATCATTATGTTACCTTCTCTTGTCATTGATGTATTGAAAAATTTAAAAGAGCATGCTATGTTAAAAGCACCTGTAAAAAGTGATTATGTTGTATTTGGTGAGTTTTATACTAGCATAGCGACTACGACACTTGACAGAAAATATAAAGAGTATCTAACTAATGCTCAAGTGAAAAAAATTCTACTTCATGAATTCAGACATTCTCATGCATCTTATTTAATAAACAAAGGCGTAAGCCCCCTTATGGTAGCCCAACGCCTAGGACATTCAGATGTAGCAACTACATTAAATACTTATAGTCATTTATATCCCTCAAAACAGGCGGAAGTAGTTGCGTTTATGGAAAACGATTTGTTATAGATGTTACCAAATCAATGCCAGCACCCTTTAAAGAGTTGGTATTATACAATTCACGTTGATTTCCTTGGTCAATGCTATGCAATGGTCCCTCCTCTCGTTCACTTTTCAACTAACTCTACCTACTATTTGTGGGATGTATTAACTGCTGCTTTTGTTGGGAGAGCTGATCTTGCAAAAACAAAAACGATTACTAGTATCGTTCATACATACGGACCCAGCCAAGGACGTACAGTGGAAACTGCTAACGGAAGACCAGTAAATGTCATTTATGATGTGAAACGTGATGCATTCTTTGAATATATTACTGAATTAGCTAAAAAAACTGCTAATCACAACCAGTATTGAAAGCCGTATAAACCCAGTTGATGAGCCAGCAAAAAAATTCAGAAATTGGTTGGGACTAAATATTTAATTATTAAAAAGAGTATTGAATTAATTTTCAATACTCTTTTTGTGCAGTTACATTGCATTTGGTCAGAACAAGCATCAATTGATTTAGAGCTAGGTTTTACAGATTAACCATTTCATAACCATTTACAAAGTACGTTATTGTTTCTAGCTCATCTTCATTTAATTCTCTATCTAGTTCTTGTTTATATGCTGCTTTTATCTTCTCTTCATCGCCTTTATGAGCTTCCGTATAAGTTCCTACTGTTTTTAGCAAATGAATTTCTTGTAAAAACTCATCCCGATTTATAGCTGCCCCATGGGAAAGAATATATGTCTCAGCATCAAATTTCTCTAATTCTTGTATCAATTTAAATGTTCGTTTCGTTGTATAGTTTCGCTTTGCAGAAAAGATATCTGCATATATACAGTCTCCTAAAAACAAAATCTTTTCTTCTTTAATATAAATGACAACAGAGTCATGTGAATGGTCTCCGCCCACATGCTCTAACACACATGTCACATCACCAAGGTCTAATTCAAGTTGTTTCTGAAAGGTTAAGGACGGCGGAAGAATTTGAATATTTCTTGGTTTTTCACTGAACTCTTTTTTTATACAGTCCGCACAAAATTCAATTTCTGTACCCTCTTTCACTCGTGCGTCCAATGCCTCATCCGACCACTCATAAGAAACAAGTGTGTTCATCTCTTTTTTTGTTTCAAAATGTGCGATAGACAATGCATTTTGTAATACAGGCAATCCAAAAATATGATCCCAGTGCCAATGCGTTAATGCTACAAAATCAGGATTTGAGATATTTTGCTCTTTTAGCATTTCTAAAAACAATTGTGTATGTGCTTCTGAATTACCTGCATCTATCATCAAAGTCTTTTCTTTTCCAACTACCATTCCTAGTATAGGTCTATCTGTTTCAGACACAGGTGTCATATACCAAAATGCGTTTCCTATTTTTTTAATTTGCTGCATAACTATTGCCTCCATTTTATGACTGTGTAAAAATTTCCAGCCGAGAATTTTCTTTATTCTTTATTTTGATTACTAGTAAATAACAATACTAATGTTGACAAAGGCATCCTTTCTCAACATTTGTTACTTTTAATCTATTTTACGCTACGAATTTACATTTAAATTATATTACAATTTGTATAAATGAGATACATTTTACAATATCGAAGGGGTGTTGAACCTGGAATGCAAAGGAAACAATCCTGCCCTATTCCGGTAATGTGTTAACAGGTAAAGAGTTGATCAATCACTGAATTTAATGAGGAGGGCTACCATGTTATCAGCTGAATAAAAAGCAGCAACTATACAGTTGCTGCTTCCAACATTTCTTTTTGTATTTCAACACGTTTGATTTGGTGAGGGTCTTTAGAAAGAATTTTAAATGCATATCCTTCGCTATTTACTGTTTGCCCTTCCTGGATATCATAATTCTGCATCAGAATCCAACCACCAATCGTGTCAACATCACTATCATTCATATGTAATCCTAGTAAATCATTTAATTCGCTAATTAATACTTTACCTTCTACGACAACATGACCTTCATTCATTTGCTGGATGGGCGGACGCTCATCTTCATCGTATTCATCACGTATTTCTCCTACAATCTCTTCCAGTATATCCTCAATGGTTACAATACCAGCCGTACCGCCGTATTCATCATATAAGACAGCCAACGGAATACGTTTCTTTTGCATTTGTAGTAAAAGATTATGTATTGGTATGGTCTCAATTACTTCAATTACTGGACGCGTATACGATTGAATAGAATTGAATTCTTTTGTTTCCTTATTCATATAACGAATAAAGAAGTCTTTCACATTCACCATGCCAATGATTTCATCTTTATCTTCCCCAAATACTGGGTAACGTGTATACTTTTCATCACGGATTATTTTCATATGGTCTGCTAAAGAATTATCTACATGTAGCCCTATAATTTCTGTACGGGGGACCATGATTTCTTTCGCAATACGATTATCAAATTCAAAAATATTATTTACATATTTGTATTCAGCTTGATTAATTTCTCCACGTTCATAACTTTCAGAAAGAATCAATCGTAATTCTTCTTCTGTATGTGCTACATCATGCTCTGATGCAGGTTTTAAGCCGAACATTCCTGTTATCATCCTTGCAGAGCCATTTAACAAGCGAATAAACGGATACATGATTTTGTAGAACCAGATAAGCGGAGCCGAAAGTAATAAAGTAACCTTCTCAGCCTTTTGAATCGCGAATGTTTTTGGTGCTAATTCACCAACTACAACATGTAAGTACGTCATAATAGTAAAAGCAATTCCTAAAGATAATACACCTGCAATGGAAGGATTGATGTTCCACTTATCAAATAAAGGATGTAAAAGTCTCTCAATCGTTGGTTCACCTAGTGCCCCGAGTCCCATTGCTGTAACTGTAATCCCTAATTGACAAGCTGACAAATACTCATCCAAGTTTGATGTCACTTTCTTCGCTGCCAGCGCACCCTTCTTTCCTTCTAATACAAATTGATCAATCTTTGATCCTCTTACTTTTACAATAGCAAACTCAATTGCTACGAAAAATGCAGTACATGCGATTAAAACCACTACCATGATTAAATTAAATATGTCCAACTAATTCCCTTAGCTTCCTTGAAACTAAAGGATTCACCTCCTGATATATTTTCTCTTTCCAGACCTACTTCATACACATTGACATGAGATTGTATAAAATCTACATTCTCAAAATGATGAGGGGTACTCTGAGAAAATCGAGGTCATTTAGCCACCTATCCGAGTCAACATCTGAGTCCAATACATTTCCACCGCCTTGATTAAATTATCTATATGTTAGCATGAGAAATAAATCCCAGTCAACGTTTACATTTTGTATACCCTGAAATTCAAACAAAAAGCTTCTCTTTCCTGTTACATAAAACCTCTTAATGTGTGCATCAAACACTATAACATTTCCTTCGCTTCCACTAACTATATTATTT
>NZ_JBFPJH010000279.1:0-4377 GCF_040838255.1 Bacillus sp. C30
AGTATTTCATGTTTATATTCTTCATAATATTTTTCGTCTTTCGGTTTACCAAAAATGATGCCATTTGCTTTTTGCAGAATGCCTTGTGCTGCATAATTTCGTAACCAATACTTTATATAACTTGGTTCTGGATGATCTTCAGAGGTTTCAAAGAAAAGGATACTATTCTCCCAATGTTTTTTCTCAGGCCAAAGTTTCGTTCCTTTTGCAAATTCCAGTACTTCAATACAACCACCAATTAAACGACCTTGTATAGTGGTAGAGCCTTGAAGTAGCTCATATCCATTGTTTTGCTGCATCGTACGCCTTTTATCCTTATTTAGCTCTATCCATTCTAAACGCTCACTCGTCCATTCATGAGCTGGTTGAATCTCACCAATATTCTCATTTGAAAAGAGAGTTCGATTCACCATTTCAATTGTATATGGATCCATCTCTACATTTTCGGCAAAATCAGTTAAGATTGCTTGACCGTAAAAAGAGGAAATTCCTGCTTTATGACAAAACAAATGTGAAACGGTATCGTCAGAGTAGCCCATAAAGATTTTCGGATTTTCGCGTATAACATTAAAATCTATATAAGGAAGTAAACGGATGCTATCTTCACCGCCAATATTCGTAATAATTCCTTTAATACGAGTATCTTTAAATGCTGTCATTAAATCTTCCGCACGAGCTTGTGGGTTGTTGTAAAGGTATTCGCTACCTTTTAAACTATTTGGCATTGGGACAACCTTAAGACCGAAGACGTCTTCTAATCTTTTTACTCCTTGCTCATATCGCCATCTTAGCTTAGAATCACCAGCACCTCCCCATGAAGAACTTACTGTCGCCACAATATCTCCTGGCTGTAATCTTTTTGGTTTCATTAACATATTAATTCCGCTCCTACATAATGTAATTAACTACGACTATACAAACCGTAGAGTTGAAGAACATAGTACATGACATTTAATTTCGCCACCATTAACAAATACACCTGCTGTTATTTATGAATCTAACACTATTGCTGAATATATGAATAAAATACAATAAATCTTTTTATCAAACTTTATATTTAAAAATCACAGTATGCATCATTGCATGAGAAAGATGGTTGCTATTTTCTACAACCTGTAACTATAATGGTTACAGGTTGGTCGTATCCAATCAAAAAATAAGATCATCATGAATGGAGAGGTTACATATGGGTATGAAAAAATTAATTTTAGCAGGTGCTTTAGGGATCGCAGCATTATCAGGAACGAATTTACCAGGATTAGAACTGTCAAAAGCGAGTGCCGCTTCTATTGAATCAAATTTCTCGACGTTAGAAGGGCGAGTAGTAGAAGTAGATAACGGTGTAATTGTTGTAAAATCTAAGCAATATGAGGAACCTGTTAGTGTGTATATAGATTCCCTTTCAAATGTGAAAGTAGGGGATGAGGTTAAAGCTACTGGATCTATGATGCGTAATTTTACTGAATATATGATTGCAAATACAGTTGAAAATACGTCAAATAAATTAGGTATGCACATGAAAGAAGACTGTTCTCCTGATTATGTAATTGGGGAAGTATCAAAAATAGGAACGATGGAAGATGAAGGAGATAGTTCTACTAAATATGTCGTAGTTGAGTATCCATCGCTAAACGGGAAAAAAGATATTATTGATGTTTTCTTAACGAAGGGACAAGTATTTAATACAGGTGAGAAAGTAAAAATTGATATGAAGTATGTGGGTTGGGGCGGAAGTTCTATTAACTGGAACACAACGGATCATATCGAAAAAATTCATGAGGTAAAGAGCAACGTTGAAAATAATGATGATGTTTGGATTTGGTCTTAATTAGACTTCTGTAAATAACAAATGTATCATGCAGTACCCATCAAATTATCATGTGTATGACAATTTGATGGGTATTTTTTATTTTGTGTTTTTTTGAGAATAAGGGATTTTCGATTAGAATATGATGTTTAAATCGGAGCGAGTTTAAAAAATACAATAATGAAAGAGGTGTTTAAGGATGGAGCGAGATGAGGTTTATTTACGAGCTAAAAAAAGGATGGAGAATTTAAAAGCGTTTTACATTCATTTAACGGTCTATATACTAGTTAACTTAATGCTTTTTTTTATAAATATAAGCTCTGATTCAAGTAAATTATGGTTTTTATATCCACTGGGAGGTTGGGGGATCGGTATCATTTGATACAGTAACCAATAACCAACGATAATAACAGGTATTTTTTTGCTAAATTGTTCACTCTTAGGTTACAAAACTTTCTCAACATGGTATTTGAAGTTAACAGAATACACGTTCTTATTATTGTGATAAAATATTCTGTAAATATAAGGGGAACTGTGACGTTTATTGAAAATGAAGGGGGATAGTCACTTGAAATTCCATGAAAAAATTATGGGTATAATTGAGGATAGAGATGATATGACTTCAAGTAGTGTAGCAATAAAAATAGGGGTATCCAAACAATACATGTCCAAATTTAAAAAAAGAGGAACAATTGGATTTTGTCAATTGGTCAAGTTATCACATGTACTAAATGATGAAAATAAAACTTCCAAAGAGACAATGGCTAAATGGTGCTTAGATCTTGATGGGACAGAAGCGATAAAACAAAGTTTTGAATATGCATGTGTAACAAGAAATATAGAGTTGCTACATAAGCTAATTCTAAAAAATAAAGATGAAGCTGGAACAATCGGAGAATATGTTTCTGTATATGGGATTTTGTATCAATATATAGTAGGTGAAATACATGGTACAGATATTATCGATAAATTTAAAAAAATTGGACAACCGAAGGATAAGGTTTTAAATATTCTAGTGGATATAATGAAATGTTATAATTATTTCCACCTAAAGAAATATAATCTGATGTTAGAATTAATTCAGGAAATCGAACAACAAGTTAAGGCTATAGATAGTGATAGGAAATCTTATATTAAAGAATGCTACATGTACAGAGTAGCAGAGATTTTCGCACCCGTTTATTTACATTACAATCATTTAGATTTAGCTAGAAAATTTGCTAATGTAATAATCGAAGCTAATATCAGTGAAAAAACAATTTCTGATGCTTTATACATACTGGGAATGTCATACTTAGGTGAAGATAAGGAAAAGAGCTTGAAATATTTTGAAGACAGTTATGTTTTATTTAAACAAGTCGGAGATAAAACTTATGAAAAAGAGGTGCGTTATAACTTAGACTTTGCTAAGATATATTTAGGTGAAGTATTACCTGAAAATTCAGATGTTTCGTTGAAGCAATTTCAAATGTTTCCGGATCCTTCTAGGTTGCAACTACTTCAAACTTCGTTATACGATGGTGAAGAAGAAGATTTTCTCGTATATTTTAAAGGGATTGTTTCTACATCCCCAAACGGAATATACGAATGCTTTCAAAAATTCCTTTTACAGTCAAATTATTTCTTTACAAGTTTGGTTGCAAAAGAAATCCTCAAAAGAGGAGATAACTCAGAACTAATCAAGTCAATGGTGGGTTTTAAAGGGAATATAGGAGAAGGAGCGTTTGCTGATGAAAAAAATAATTTCTACAATCTTAGTTGCATTAACAGTATTCACTGTGTCGAGCGGATTTATAGGACAGACACAAGACAACTACAAGAAAAATGAAAAAATATCATATATGCAGGAAACCATCAAACCGGGTGGTTGATGAAAGAAAAGGATTGAGAATATCTCAATCCTTTTCTTATTTGGTAAACTAAAAATAAAAAACGAAAAATAATTTACTTTTCTAAAATTTCCCTAGAGGAAAGGTTATAATTGGATTACAGCAGGTGAGGGGGAATACAAATGAGAAAAGAAGACATTCTACAGTCATTTTTTAAATGCATAGATTCATGTTCAAATGGTGAGGAAGAGTTAAATCAATTTATTGAAGCAGCATTCAATATTGAACAAACATTAAAAAATAGCGATGAGTAGCATCACATCACTATTTTTTAATGTTTTTCAATTTTTCTAGGCTTTCCATCATTGTTAGCATGTTTTGTAAGACTATGTCCTGATGTTCCTCAGGTAGTTGTTCCAGACGGTTTTTTATGCTCAAGTATTTTTGATTCATCCCTTCATCTAATTCACGAGAGTCAGATCTTCCTAGAAGATAATCAACAGGAACACTAAGAAAGTCAGCAGTGCGCTCAACAGTTTCTCTAGATGCAGGTTTAAAACCAGTTTCAAATTTAGAAACGCTACCTGCAGTAACACCAATAGCTTGTCCTAAATCATGTTGTGTTAAATTACGCTCTTTTCGCAATTGACGTAACCGATCTTTAAATTCCACAGTAATCACCTCAATAAGTGGTTTGTTAGGTTTATTATAATATTTCCTAAAGGGAAAATCAATTGGAGG
>NZ_JBFPJH010000280.1:0-4336 GCF_040838255.1 Bacillus sp. C30
ATACCCAAGAGGTTGCCTAATCAAATAATGTGTCTAACTTTTTGGGGTCACTGCAATACAACGAACGGCTTTTTATTCTCTTTATCTGTTTATCATGCTACACTAAAAGGGTTCAACGATTGTGCACATTAGATATGTTTAAACCCTTGTAATTATTTCATAAAAGAAAAAACCAATTCCTCGTGTAAGCGGAATTGGTTTTTTTCGGTTCATTCGTACAACAACCTGAATCCATTTCCATTTTCAAATATAGATTATATCATAGTATTCCCCTGATTTTTTAGGTAACTATTTCTAATTTAAAAAGGATGTTTAATACCTGTGGTGCTAGTTGATTTAGAATGTTAAAAGATGCTGGAAAAATAGAAAAAGATTGCATATATTGAACTCAAAACGACCAAGAAATGAGTGAATGATATGCAATCTCCTAAATATAAAAATAATTATACAGATACCTATACAGTTTTCAATCCAATTTTAGAAATTGTTGTTAAACTATATAAAAAATGTATACCAGCCACGATTAAGAATCGTAAGAATGTTGATAAGTTAGTCCAACACGATACACTCGACTTTGTGCAAGTTTAACCTATGCTATAAAAATCATCCGTTTCTTTTTTGTAAAACAGAAGACGAAAAACGTCACAACGGCAATTGTTGATAGTTTCCCAAGTCCTTTTTGTAAAGAAATCCGAAATCGTCGGGCAAAAGTACTGGGTTCCATTGCTGAGATTGGCTATAATTCTACCAAAGAAGTTTATTATTATGGAGTAAAAATAAGTGCTGCAGTTACTGAATCTGGCTTTCCAGTAGCTTATGTGGTTAGTTCACCTAAAATCCACGATGTGCAACTGCTTGAAACGTTAGTTAACGAAGCTTCCGTCTGCCATATTCTTGGTGACAAGGGCTATATAAGCGATTCTATTCAAGAAAGACTAGCTCGAAAGGGCGTCACAATCACCACTCCATTACGTAAAAATATGAAAGATGCGGACAAAATTAATGATACTTTATTAGGCAAACGACGTAAAAAAATTGAAACAGTTTTTTCATCCTTAGAAAAATTAGGGATTCAAGACTTTAGAAGTCGTTCTATATTAGGATTTGAAAATAGATTAGAAAGCATTTTACTTGTGTATTGTCTCATGCTAGATAAGGCTAGAGAGCGGTTTGGGAATACCTTGAAATACTCTTTAGGATGTTTCTAAATCAACTAGCACCACAGGTGAGAAGCTAGAAAATCAAATGGCAAGAACAGATATTTTTTCACAGGTCTAGTTGGCGCTGTTTCAATTAGTTTGGCTGCACCGTATATACCTTGGAGCAACGGGAGCGGTGCAGCATTGTCCTCACCGTTATCTTCCAATTCTAAGGTGGAAAGTACTGCAACTCCAGTTTCAAACAAAATCAACAATGAAACCGATTTACCTGGTATGCTCGAAGGTGGGAAACAGGTTGTCGTGGGTGTACTTAATATACAAAAGGATATGAACCCATTTAAAATGGAGCAAACAGCGCAAGAACATGAAACTAGAGCAGGTTCGGGTGTAATTTATAAAAAATCTGGCAATACAGCATATATTGTAACAAACAATCACGTTGTCGATGGAGCGAATAAACTTGTAGTAAAACTAATAGGACAAGACCCTTTACTAAATTTAGCTGTTCTAGAAGTTGATGGATCTACTATTAATAAAGTGGCGACCCTAGGTGATTCAAGTAAAATCCGTGCTGGTGAACCCGCCTTCGCAATTGGTAATCCTCTAGGACTTAATAGCAGTGTCACAAAAGGGATTATTAGTAGTAAAGAACGAGAAATCCCTGTTAATACTAATGGTGACCAAAGTTCAAGTTGACAAGCGCTGGTTATTCAAACAGATGCCGCCATTAATCCAGGAAATAGTGGTGGTGCGTTATTTAACCAAAGTGGCGAAGTAATAGGCATTAATTCTAGCAAAATTGCACAACAGGCCGTAGAAGGAATTGGTTTCGCTATCCCAATTAACATTGCAAAACCGATAATCGAGTCTCTTGAAAAAGAAGGCACTGTAAAACGCCCAGCACTTGGAGTTGGTATTGTTTCTTTGGATGACTTACATGGTTACTCGCTTAATCAATTAAAGCTTCCAAAAGATATCAAAAATGGTGTTATCTTAAGAGAAATTTATCCAATTTCCCCAGCGGAAAAAGCAGGATTACAACAATATGATTTTGTTGTTGAGTTAGATGACCAAAAGATTGAAAATGCACTTCAATTCCGTAAATACCTATACGAGAAGAAGAAAGTGGGGGATAAAGTGAAAATTACATTCTATCGCAATGGAGAAAAAATAACAAAAGCAGCTACACTGGGGGATAATTCATCTACTACAAGGTGATACACTATAAGCCGAATCACCTAATTTGGTGAAAACCTTGGTTTATACAGCCCACCACATGAGAGGCACCTTCGCTTGAGAAGATGCCTTTCTTTATTTTTTCATCCTATTCTGTGCAAGGAATCATATACTAATATTGCCGATACTGTAATACAAAAGAGAGCCATCTTAAAGTGCGAGACGGCCTCTTTTTCGTTCCTTATCTCACATACACATAAGCTTCATTTGCTGTCATATAGTATGTGCGTCCTTTTGAATTATGCACCTTAAATTGTGGAGAACCGCCCACACTTACCTTCTCATCAATCGTGAAGCCCTCCCCTTCATCCAATGTACCAGCTACAGCGCTATCTTGCCATGATGGTGAATCACAGAACCGAAGGTTATTTACTTTTGAAACAACTCGTTTTCCTTCAATTTGATTTACTGATTCTTTTCTTTCAAAGCTGATGTACTCCAGATTATATTTCACCCATTGCTCCCCACCAAGATTAAGCCATCCATCCTTTTCAGCCCACACAATATATGACTCTGGTTTGTTCAGCTGGCGAATCACACCGTAATTTGTTCCCGGTCCTTTTCGTAGATTTACATTGTTTCCGAGGATATAAGCAATGCCTTGTGTGTGGACGACTGGGCTATCTTCACCTGTTGTTTCCATTATTCCACCATTGTTATATGCCCGCTGTACATCACTTCTAAATTGAGATTCTGATACGCCATGGCTACGTAAATAATCAATCGGGTCTTCATGATCCGTACCGCCCAGGTACTTCCTCACGTCGTTATGCGTCCACAATCCTTTTTCTACAGATAGATTGTTATCTTTTAAAATTCTGGCCAGTAATCGTACATACTTGTCATAACTCCGTTTAAACTTGGCGTAATCAGCCGTCTCGCACAACTCTACATGGACAAATCGTTTATTTGCTGCGGCACCTGCACCATAAGCAATGTATTTTGTATCCGCAATTTGAATGGTTTCATTCCAATCCACTGCGTAGTGTACAAATGCATTTCTCCAAGTACGAGTTTCATAACGTTGAATATTAATGGCTGGCGCTTCTGGTGTTGCGGTGCTGTGGGCAACCACCCCTTCATATACTCCTATTCCGCCCCTGTATGGCGTTTTCGGTACATCAGGTATCAGATAGTATCCTGTCCGCAAAAACGCTCGTAGAAAGCGAAAATACCATACATAACGTTGTAACTATCCCCAGTAATCGTTTCATTTTGTTTCTCCTCCAATAGAAAAACGCACCACCGATTGGCGATGCGTTCTCTTTGTTTTTTATTTGTCTGTTTGTGCTGTGCCTTCGTGGTCACTCCAGATTCCTAAGGCGACACCTAGTGTGAATACATACGATAACACTTCATCGATAAAACTTTTTGTCTCCAGTAACCCAACCTTTGCACAAATGAATCCCAGAAGGGAGGCAAGTGCCACCCATGTTTTCCAGTTTTGTAATCGTTTTTGGATATTCTCTTTTGTCATGTCTAATCCGTCTCCTTTTCAATTGTATCCAAGCGTTTATGCGCTTGTTTGGTACTTTCCTCTACCCTCGTGACCCGTTCTCCCAGTGCTACCATTTGTTTTTCGCTTGCTTTTAAATCAATCCGAATATCATCCACACCTTTTCGGATATAACCAAGCTCTGCTTTGACCTCTGCACTTTGTTGCCCATCTACTTTTATGGATTTGGACTTGTTGAGTGTGTAACCAAAATAGCTGATGGCAAGTGATAATACTGCAAGTAATAGACCAAGTTCCACTGTCATTTCATTCACTCCTCATCTATCTCAAAAAAGAACAGCTTATGGCTGCTCTGGTTTCTCATGTATTAATTTTTGAACGAACTGTTCTAATGCCGCTATCTTACTATTCATGACCGTCATCTCTTCCTGATGCTTTCTCTCCATTTCTTGTATTTTCGAATTTTGAATGTCTTCAAGCTCCT
>NZ_JBFPJH010000281.1:0-4320 GCF_040838255.1 Bacillus sp. C30
TCTATACATAATGTTGTAACAGTTTAATCGCTATTATGCTTTTTTCGTATCTACTACTTTAATATCTTCAGCATAGATTTTTTCTGCATAGTCTTTAATGTTCTTCCAGCTATCTTTCGCAATGTTTAAATCTTCTTTAATGAAAACAAGGTCATTTGGACTAATTGAATCTACATTTTGAAGTAAAGAATTGTATTTTGATCCCATTGTGTACCATTGATTTGAAATGTTTTGCAGTGCTGTAATTGCAGTATCGATCGTATTTGTTAAATACTCAGTTTGTGTTTTAATGTTTGTTAATCCTGCTACTTCTAGTTGAGCAGTTGTAACTTGTCCAGTTATTTTTTGAATTTCAGATTGTGCATTATCAAGCTCTTTCTTCGCTAATACGATTCCAGCTGTACCACCACCTACAGCTGCTGTACCACCTGCAATTAATGCGATTCCTAGCGGAGTTCCTGCACCAGTTGCAATAACTACTGCACCACCGATAATTGCAATTGGACCTAACGCTGTAGCAACTGATGAACCGATAATAATTGCATTATATTTACTAATTGCTTCATTGTACGTTGTAATTTGATTTTGCAATAGCGGAATTCCAGCGTCTTGACTAGCTAAGATAGATGTAATTTGATTTGCATCTCCCTTGAAGTTTTGCGTATCCGACGTCATTTTATTTCGGAATTTCTTCAAGTCTTCTACTAACTGATCTACTTGTGCTTTATTTTCATTAATACTACTTGATAATCTAGTTAAGCCTTTCGTAAGAGTCGCTTTATCTTTTGCATCTACCGCAGCAACTAAAGTATCATAATAGTTTTGGAACTTCGTATTATAATTAATGATATTTTGATTCGTTGAAATAAGCTGTGGCTTTAATACATCTAACCATTGCTTCGCATTTCCTCTAGCTGTATCTTGGTGCTGAATCACTTTTCCTTTTAAAGCTGCATCAACTGACGATACATTACCAAAGTTAACATTACCTTGTTTAATAATTGTTAAAGCGTACAGATCCATTACTAAAGCATTTGAACCTGTTCTTTCTATTGCATCTTTTAGGCCTTCTGGTCCTAATGAATATTCTTCATAGTCATTATAAGCTTTTGCTACCGCATGAACTGGAGCTTGTTTCACTGTACTTTCAGCTGCATAAGTATGAGCCGGCATAATGTTCCCTGCTGCAAATACTGCCATAAGTGCTGATAGAGCCATTACTTTATAAGGTTTTTTCTTCATTTCTCTTCTCTCCCTATATCGTTAATTATTTTTCTGTTTAATGTACTTCAACGTTTGTAACGTAATCTTCAAATTGATTCGTTTGCTTATTCATTTCATCACTTACTTTTTTGAGTTGATTGAAATGTTTTTGAAGTAAACTACTGTCTGTATACGTGCCTTCTTCAATATTTGTTTGAATTTGGATCATATTATTATTTAAAACTTTCCAATCCGTTAATAACGTTTCTAAAGTTGTAATTTGGCGATCAATTAGTTCTGTAAAGCTACTTACTTGATCTTCAACGAATGTAATTTGAGTCGCCTCTGATTCAGTTTGTGATAACTTTTGAATAAGTGGTAATAGCTCTTTTTGCTTTTGTTGAATACGAAGAGCTGCTTCCCTCGTTTGACTATCTGCAGCATTTACAATTTCATTACTTAAAGTACCGATAGAAACAAAGTCGATTGTTTTCGTTTGTGCAGTTTGATTTGTAATTGTAAATACTTGTTTACCGATATTAATAGAACCTTTAATGATTTCTTGCGGTCTATTCAAAATAGTAGTTAGTTCAGCTTGAATTTCCCCTTGAATTCTTTTAATATCTTCTCTTAATTTCACAATATCCCCACTTGATCCTTGCAATGTTTTTATTGCTTCATCAGCTTTAATGGATAAGTTGTTGCTATCTTTATCTAGTACTGTTTTAAATCGATTTAACTCTAATAAATCTTGCTCCATACTCTCTTGGATGCTTTGTACTTGCAATTGTAATTTTCCGTATGCGCTTGTAAAATCTGCTTTTGCCTGTTCATCTTCATTTACTTTTCCTGCTAGTTCATAGAGCTTACTATAATAGCTATTAAATCTAGTGCTATATCTCATCATCTCTTGATTTAGGTCGATTAACTTCGGATTATATTCATCAATCCACTCTCGTACATTCGCCTTTGCAAACTTTTGATGATTCGTCAAACTGCTCATAGCGTTTACCTTAATGTCTGGTTGTTGCAAAATAACTAATCCGTATGCTTGTATAAGTGGTGACTGTGACCCTAACATTCTAATTGAATTTGATAATGTATTTGGAGCAATTACATTTTGCGCATATACTGTTTTCACTTCTGTTTGCCCCTCCTTAGCGTAAGCGCTTACAGGAACAAAACAACTCGTAGATACTGCTGTAACCAATAACCCTGTAATTAAAGTCTTTTTCACTTTAACTCCTCCTATGTATTAGCAACTATTACTATCGCATTTTATTATTCTATTTTCTTGCAATTGATTTGAGATGGTTAAAAATAGAGAACGTTCTCACCGTGAGTCATGTACGAAACACCTCTCTCAAACTTTATTTCTACAGTACTTACTTATTGTTATAAAACAATTCATAACTTTTCATATGTGCTTAGTATGAATAAAACTGTATAAATTTTCTGTTTTATTGCGAGTTCCACATTCACACAGTGAATATATTACATGAAAATATTATTCATTTTAAACTAATTAACGTATGAAAGTATGAAATTTCGTTTTGTTTTCATGTAAGTTTTGTACTGTAAGGTCATTTAAACACAGCTATTTATATAACGTAAAGAAGTATTTTAATTCCCTTTATTTTCAAGCTCTCATGTCCTTATCCCAAAACAAAATTCAATTCACTTTCTCGATTAAACTTTCTATATACCACAACAGAAAACACTACATATTCATAATCATTAAAATTATACTAATATACTTTTTAGATCCATATGCAATTATGCATAGCATATACACAAAAAGGATAACTTCACTTTCGTGAAGTTATCCTTAAAAAATTTCCTTACTTTTTCAAATGATACGGTACTGTCGTAATAACAACATTTCTTTTATAGAGTAAATACGCACGAATGAGTAAACTAGACTGATTATGAAGAATGTTATGCCAACCTTTTTTCGGAATAAACTGTGGTATAACGACCGTAACTCGGTAATTTGATTCACTCGCCTTATATTGTACTGTATCAATAAATTTTGTTAGCGGCTGAATAATACTTCTATAATGAGAATGTAATGTAACAAGCCTTACTTCAGGTTGCCACTTCTCCCATTTCTCTTCAAATTTCTTTTCCTCTTCTCTGTCAAAAGCAACATACACAGCGATAACTTGATCTGCAGAAAGAGCTTTAGCATAGTTCAGTGAATTTTCTACTACATGAGTCATACCAGCTACAGGAACAACAATTACATTCCCTTCAATCGGAACAAGTGGTTCACAAGTTTTTAAACTTAATTGATCCCCCACTGCATCATAATGCTTCTTTATTCGATGGAACAAGAAGATAATGGCAGGTAAGAAAATAAGGATCGACCAAACTTGTGCGAATTTAGTTAAAAAGAACATACTCATTACGATAAAACTAATGACTGCACCAATTAAATTGACCGTTAATCTTAAAGCCCATCCTTCAGGCTTTTCACGAAGCCATTTTAGTACCATTCCAGTTTGAGAAAGTGTAAACGGAATAAATACCCCTACTGCATATAGCGGAATCAAGTGTTCTGTTTTTCCCTGAAAAGCTACAATTAAAATAATCGAAGAAATCCCAAGTATAATAATACCGTTTGAATAACCTAGGCGGTCTCCTCTAATCGTAAACATTCTCGGTATAAACTTATCTTTTGCAAGGTTAACTGCTAATAGCGGAAATGCAGAATAACCTGTGTTAGCAGCAAGAATTAATATTAAAGCTGTTGTACCTTGAATGAAATAGTACATGAAATTACGTCCAAATGTTTGTTCAGCAATTTGTGAAACAACTGTTACTTCCTTACTTGGATTAATTCCGTAATAATAAGCTAAAAAGACAATTCCTGAAAATAAAACTGCAAGTAATGCACCCATTGCAAGCAATGTTTTCGCTGCATTGTTAGGTGCAGGATCTTTAAAGTTTGGAATTGCGTTAGATATCGCCTCAACACCCGTTAATGCAGAGCTACCTGATGCAAACGCTCTTAACAGTAGAAATAAACTAATTCCCGCAACTGGTGTTCCAATTGGCGAATGTAGCGTGGGTGAAACGTGACCAGTCAAAATATTATATATTCCTACACCAATT